>CAZRWZ010000197.1:0-5170 GCA_964603745.1 uncultured Bacteroidaceae bacterium
AAAAAAACTATGATTTAGGCAAAATATCTCAAGTTTCACATTTTTTTACAAAAAATATTGTGTTAAATCATAACTTTTTTACACTTATCAATAATATGTTTATAAATATAATTGTATAATTTCATCAACTAATAAAATAAAGGTATTTTTGTCTTATATTATTTAATTAGAATTAATATGACAAAAGAAAGATTAGCAATAGCCTGCGACCATGCAGGCACTGTAACTAAAGATAAGTTAGTTAAATGGTTACAAGAAATAGGACACGAAGTAAAAGACTTTGGAACTTACACAGAAGAAAGTTGCGATTATCCAGATTTTGCACACCCAATGGCCGAAGCCGTAGAAAGTAAAGAATACGATTTAGGAATATCCTTGTGCGGTAGTGGAAATGGGATAAATATGGTAGCTAACAAGCATCAAGGAATACGCTCGGCACTTTGTTGGATACCAGAATTAGCCGCTCTTGCAAAGCAACATAACAATGCTAATGTTTGTGCAATTCCTGCACGTTTTGTTAGCTTTACAGAAGCACAAGAAATAGTTAAAACCTTTTTGTCTTCTGAGTTTGAGGCTGGTCGTCATCAACGTAGAATAGATAAAATACCACTTAAATAAAAAACAAATTGAGTAAAGCTGAAAAAATATTTGTTAAAGAATCTTACAGTAAATCGTTTGATTTAGCTCATAGAAAAACCATAAGGTTTAATATGGGTAAATATGATGTGTCTTTTAAAAAAGGCTTATCTCAATTTTCTGATTTACAAAAAGCAAAAGATATTGCTTCTGCAAAAAAACAAGATGTTGTTGATAACTTAAAAACTTACCTGTTAGAATTTGAAAAAAACTTTATAAAAAATGGTGGAGAAGTTATTTGGGCAGAAACAGGCGAAGATGCAGTAAACACTGTTTTAGAAATTTTTAAACAAAACAATGTAAAAACTGTTGTTAAAAGCAAATCTATGACAACAGAAGAAATTGAATTAAACCAAGCCTTAGAAAATAGTGATATAGAGGTTGTTGAAACAGATTTAGGCGAATATATAGTTCAAGTTGCAGGAGAAAAACCATATCATATTGTTACACCTGCCATGCACAAATCTAAAGAAGATGTAGCCGAACTTTTTAACGAAAAATTTGGAACACCAATAAATAGCACACCAGAAGAATTAACACTTTTTGTTAGAGAAAAACTACGCAAAAAATTTATAACTGCCGATGCCGGAATTTCTGGTGGAAATTTTTTGATAGCAGACACAGGAGCTGTTGCACTTACCGAAAATGAAGGAAATGGATTAATGTCGGTTTCTATGCCAAAAATACATATTGCTATTGTTGGAATGGAAAAAATTATCCCTTCAATTAGAGATTTACATAACTTTTGGTCGATATTATCGGCACATGGAACAGGTCAGAAAATATCGGCATATAGCTCAATTTTTTCTGGTGCCAAATTTTCAAACGAAAAAGATGGACCAGAAAAAATGTATGTTATCTTATTAGATAATGGTAGAACAGATTTATATCAAAAAAAAGAAATAAATACAGCTCTAAAATGTATTAGATGTGGTGCTTGTTTAAACCACTGCCCTATATATAAAAATATTGGTGGCTACACCTATGATGCAGTTTATACAGGCCCAATAGGTTCTGTAATAAGCCCTCATTACAATGGATTTAAAGAATATAAACATTTAAGTTATGCCTGTACTGTTTGCGGAAAATGCACTGAAATATGCCCTGTAGAAATAGATTTACATAACCTGTTACTTTTAAACAGAAAAGAAGCTGTTGAAAAAGGATACGATAAAACAGCATGGAAAATAGGAATGAAAGGCTTTGAAAAAGGGCTTTCTAATAGAAACATGATGGATATAGTAAATGGAGATTTAAAAAATACAGGATTTAATATTGCAGGAAAAAAAATGTGGGGAGAAGAAAGAAAATTTCCCGGATTTGCAAAAAAATCATTCAGTAAACAATGGAAAAATAAAGAATCAGATAAAAACTAGAATATGTTATCAAATACATGTAAATACGGATTACGAGCAACAATATATATTGCCCTTAAATCTGAAAATAACGAAAGAATTGGACTAAAAAAAATATCGGAAGAATTAAATATTCCATCACCTTTTCTTGGGAAAATTTTGCAAAACTTAGCTAAACATAAGATTTTGTTATCTTCTAAAGGACCTCATGGTGGCTTTTCGCTTGCAACTTCTGCCAAAGATATTTCAATAATGGATATTTTTGAAATTATTGATGGTAAAGACTATTTTGAAAAATGTTTAATTGGTGTGCAGTCGTGTACAAACGACCCTGTAAATACACCTTGCCCTTTACATGCAAAATACTCTAGTATTAGAGATGAAATTGCTAGTTTATTTACAAACACATCAATTTACGATTTAGTTGACGATATGAGTAAAGCAAACGGTTTGATTAATATCTAAAAATAGTTTTGCATTATAATTTATAATATATAACTATCTAAAGCGTTATAAATACAGAGTTTTATTTATTATTTTTGTGTATTGTAAGAAAATAATTAGTAGAAGCCCCCTAATATGAAAAGAAGATTTAAAATAATATTAATAAGTATTTTATCTTTATTTACTTTAGTTATTGGTACTGGAGTTGTAATTGGTGTTTTCTACGAAAAAGAAGTTGCCGGTATTATTATAACAGAGCTTAACAAAAATATTGCAACAGAAATTGAAGTACAAGAAATAAAATTTTCAGTTTTAAAAAAATTCCCCGATGCATCAATAGAATTTAAAAATGTAGTTAGTCTATCTACCAAAGATTTTAAAGGGATTTCTTCTTATGAAGATACGCTTTTTACCGCAAATAGTGTAATCTTACAATTTAATATTATTGATATTTTAAAAGAGGTTTACACAATAAAAGCAATACATATTGACAATGCCGATGTTAGAATAATAATAAATTCTGACGGAAGCGATAACTTTAGATTTTGGCATTCTGATACAAATACAACAGCTAATTTTAGCTTAAAACTAAAATCGGTTAAACTAACAAAAACTAAACTTGCATATATAAACAGAATAAAAAATATCGATTTACTAACATCAACAAAAGAATTTATGTTAGAAGGCGATTTTACTTCTGTGTCTTACGTTTTAACATCAAAAGGAGTTTTTAATTTTAACAAACTTAAAGTTGATGAAATAAATTATGCTACAAGAGATAACATTAGTTTAAATGCCGATATAAAAGTTGATGGTAAGGATTTGGTTATTAAAAACGGAAGATTAAAAGCCGAAGATTTAAATTTTGAAATAAACGGAAAAGCAAATATAGAAGAAAAACTGCAACTAAACTTAAATATTACAGGAAAAGATATAGATGTAAAATCTTTATTGTCAGCTGTTCCCGAAGTTTATCGAAAAAATATAGATAAATTTCATTCCGAAGGTGTTTTTTATATTGATGGAAATATTTCGGGAGAATTAAGCAATCATAAATCGCCACACTTACAAGCTAAGTTCGGAGTTACAAATGGCTCTATAAATAACACAGAAGCAAATTTAACGCTTAAAGATATTTATTTAAAAGCTATGTGGACAAATGGAGATTTAAACACATCTAAAACATCAGAGTTACTTATAGATAGTTTAAATGCACACCTCAACAATAGTACTATTGCAGGTAGCTATTCAATGAAAAATTTTATACACCCCAGTGTGAAATTAGATTTAGAATTAAATGCAGATTTAAACGAAGTTTTTACTTTTTTAAGTATTGATACAATAGAAAATTCTGAGGGAAAAATTAAATCTAATATCTCTTTTTCGGGTAGTTTTAATAAACTTAACAAAATTACAAATAACGAAATATCTATTGCTAACAAAAGCGGATATGTGCTTATAAACAATGCACTTATAAAATTTAAAAATGCAGAAAATTCTATCGAAAATATAAATGGCGGTTTTAAATTTAATAATAAAAATATAGAAATAGATAGCTTGTCGTTTGTTCAAGGTAAGAACGATGTTGAAATTAAAGGTTTTCTTTACAATTTATTCGATTATTTTTTAGTCGATAATAAAGATTTAAGAATATCAGGAACTTTAACATCAAACAATTTTGATGTAGATGAATTTTTAGAAATGAACCATTCTAGCAATTCAAATTCTAAAGAATTAGACTTAAACATGAAAGATTATATAAACTATCGTTTAAAATTTTATGTTAAACACATTAAATTTAGAAAATTTGAAGGAACCGAACTAAAGGGAAATTATAAATATTACAATAAAACTTTAAGTATCTCAGATTTTAGCATAAACACAATGAGCGGTAAAATATTTGGAGATATTGCACTAAAAGAAATTGATAGCACCTTGTTTGCAATGAATGCTAAAACCTCATTATCGAAGGTTGATATAGAAAAATTATTTTACAGTTTCGATAATTTTGGACAAGATTTTCTTGTAAAAGAAAATTTAAAAGGTATTATTACCACTAGTAGTCAGGTGTCTATGTCTATGCGACAGGATTTAAAAATAGACATAAAATCAATAATTGTAGATGCAGATATAAGTATAATTAATGGCGAACTTATTGAATTTAAACCACTTTATTCTCTTTCTAAATTTATAGAACTTAACGAACTAAAAAACATTAAGTTTTCTACACTTCATAATAATATTTATATAAAAGATGAAAAAATATTTATTCCAAACATGAAAGTAAACTCAAATGCTTTTAATATTGATTTAGAAGGAGAACACGCTTTTGCAGGTAATTTTAAGTACAGTATTAGAGTTTTATTATCTGATTTACTAAGCAATAAAGCACGCAAAGCAAAAAGAGAAAATACAGAGTTTGGTGTTATACAAGATGATAATACAGAAAAAATGAATCTATTTTTAATTGTGAAAGGCGATGCTAATGGAAATGTTGATGTAGCTTACGATAAAAGCAAAGTAAAACAACATATATCAAAAAAATATAAAGAAGAAAAACAAAATATAAAACAAATCTTAAACGAAGAATTTGGTTTGTTTAAGAAAGATACAACAATAATAAAAAAGAAAAAAGCTAAACAGCAAGAATCTAAACCAAAGCAAAAAAAGAAAAAAGTACAGATTCAATGGGACGATGATTAATTAGATTTGGTCTATAAAGTCCGATTTCTGCG
>CAZRWZ010000198.1:0-5140 GCA_964603745.1 uncultured Bacteroidaceae bacterium
TCATTAATCATTCTTCTCATTATCAAAACTATAATCTTATTAATTATTAATTAATTTTTCATAATTCTACCAGGAGTATAAGGAGCGTTAATTTCGTTTAATTTTTTCTCAATTTCTTTAATTTCTAAATTAATATCGACTAAATTTTCACTTAAACTGTTAGCTTCTTTACTTAATACTTTTAAATTTTCTTTTTGTGTAGCAGTAGGCGATGCTGTAGATTCCCAAAGAGCTTCAATAAGCTCGTTTAATCTAACATTTGTAGGCATTTTTTCAGGAGCGACTTCTTCCCAACTTGCTTTAACTTCTGAGCCGTTAATATTATAATTAATATTTTTAATTTTTTTAGATAAATCATTACATTTATTAATCATATCACTATAATTGTCATTTGTATTATGAAAAACTTGTTTAAAATATTCAAGTTTAGTTTTATAAGATTTTAATATTTTTTTATTTCCTGCAAACGATTTGGTTGTTTTAAGTATTTCGTTATAAAACTCTTGTCTTGCTGCAAGGTCTTCAACTTTTATAGATTTATTGTTCAGTGTTGATGCTTTAAACGATACTGGCTTTGTTAAATTTTCTGTTTTTCCTTTGTAAACTAAAGCCATTTCTACAGTGTATTCTCCTGGTAAAGCCAAAAACATACTGCTTGGCGATTTTTTAATATCAAACTTATCTTTATTAATAGAGACAGGGTTTACTGATGCCATTTTTAAATCCCAATTTATTTTATGTACTCCTTTTTTTGCATTATCGTAGATTTTACGAACAATATCACCATTTTTATTTTTTATTGTGAAAACTAAATATGGAGTAATTTCTTCATCTTCTGCATTTAATTCGGCTTTTGTAGGTTGTGGTATTTTTTCTCCTTTTTTAAATAACTCTTTTTCTTTTTTTAGTCGTAGTTCTTTTGCAGTTTTTAAATCTTCTTTAAAATAATATGTGATATTTGCACCAAACTTAGGGTTTTTAGCAGTAAAATAAGCTGCTCCAACACCATATCTGTCGCCTTGTTCTACATACATTTTTGCATCTTTTATAGGAAATATTAATGCTTTTTCATCAAGTTTGGCTAAACTAATTTCTTGCAATGCCGAATAGTTATCAAGGATATAAAATCCACGTCCAAAAGTTGCTATAACAAGGTCGTTTTCACGTTCTTGTATTGTAATATCCCTCACTTCTATATCGGGTAAACCACTACCAAGTTTTGCCCAGTTTTTTCCGGCATCAATTGTAAAATAAACCCCAAATTCTGTTCCAACAAATAATAGGTTTTTGTTTTTATAATCTTGCTCAATAGTCCATACCAATTGCGAATCGGGGAGGTTTTCTGCAATAGAAGACCAGGTTTTTCCCTTGTCGTTACTTACAAATAAATAAGAAGAAAAATCGCCTTCTTTCATATTGTTAAATGATGCATACACAACATTTTCGTCAAATTTTGATGCACAAATATCGCTAACCAATGTATATTTTGGTACAGTTGCAAAGGCATCAACTTTTCGCCAAGTTTTACCATCATCTTCGGTAATTTGAATAAGTCCATCGTCGGTTCCAACATATATTAATCCTTGTTTTACAGGCGATTCGCAAAGCGAAACAATAGTTCCCCATTGCGATGTGGAAACGTCTTTTGCAACAGCATCAGATGCCCAATATTTTCCCATTACTTTAAATTGATTACGGTCTTCGTTGCGAGTTAGATCATCGCTTAATTCTTGCCAACTGGCACCTCTGTCGGTGCTTTTAAATAACTTATTAGCAGCTAAATAAATAGTTTTGTTATCGTATTTACTCAAAACAAAAGGAGCGTCCCAATTCCAACGAAAAGTTAATTCGTTTTCTTTTGGTTGTGGTTTAATTTTAAGTCTTTCGCCCGATTTTTTATCAAAACGAAAAATATTTCCGTATTGATATGCAGAATATACAATATTTGGGTTTGTTGGGTCTATTGCTTGCCAAAAGCCATCACCGCCAAGGGTATTTATCCACTCCCAAGTAGAAACACCACCACGGCGTAAGTTTTGCGATGGTCCGCCAATACTGTTATTATCTTGAGTTCCGCCATAAACCCAATAAAATGGCTCGCTATTATCAACAGCTACACGATAAAACTGAGTAACGGGTAGGGTGGTTTTATGAATATAAGAGCTACCGCTGTTCCATGTTTCGTAAACGCCTCCATCTCCTGCAATCATAAAATGTTCTGTTTTATGTGGGTCAATCCACATAGCATGGTCATCAACATGTCTTTGTTTTAAACCCAGATTTTTCCATGTTTTACCACCATCAGTAGTGTATTTGCTGTATGTATCAACAGAATATATTTTGTCAGGATTAGTAGGGTCGCAATAAATTTCGCTGTAATATTGTCCGCTACTAAAATAATCGTTCATTTTATTGAATGAAGCACCAGCATTTGTAGAACGAAAAAAGCCGCCTTTTTTATTTGATGCTTCACACATTGCGTACACAATATTTGAATTTAAAGGGGAAACAATTATTTCCATTCCACCTTTATCTACCGACGGAATACCGTTTGTGAGTTTGTTCCATGTTTTGCCACCATCAATTGTTTTATAAAAAGCAGATTCTGGTCCACCACCAATTTTTGTATATTGTTTTCTTTGTCGTTGTTCTGCTCCTGCATAAATTATATCGGGGTTATTAGCGTCCATACTGATGTTTGCAACGCCAGTATTTTCACTAATAAATAAAACTTGTTCCCATGTTTTTCCACCATCTGTTGTTTTATAAACACCTCGTTCTTTATTCGATGACCATATAGAACCTTCGGCTGCAACATAAACAATATTAGGGTTTTTAGGGTGTATAATAATTTCACCAATTTGATAAGATTTTGGTAAACCCATGTTTTTCCACGATTTTCCTCCATCTTCCGATTTGTAAATTCCGTTTCCGTAACCAATTGCACGTTGATGATTGTTTTCTCCTGTTCCTAACCAAATTATATTGGAGTTGCTTGGTGCTATTACTACACAACCCATTGAGTAAGCTTCGTGATTATCAAAAATTGGTTTAAAACTTGTTCCATTATCGTTTGTTTCCCATAAATGCCCCGATGCTGCTGCAATGTAATAATGTGCATAATTGTTGGGATCTACTGCAATATCAGCTATTCTTCCAGATGTTAAGGCCGGACCGATACTTCGCCATTTTAAACCGGAAAATGTTTTTTCTAATACTGTGTCTTTTGGATTTTCACCTTTACTAAAACTTAATGTAACAGTTGATAAAAAGATGATTACTAATAATGTATACTTTTTCATATTTATTAAAATTAATTTTATGGGGCTTCTGTTAATTATTTTATAACAACAAACAAAGATAATAAATAAGATGGGAATTATAACTATTTTTGTTTCATATAGACTCAATATATTTAGCTTTTTGAGAATTGATGTGGATTTATTTTTTCTTTTTTAGAGTTTAAAATTATAAGCATGCTAGGTTATGCTTATAATTTTAAACGAATAAAGAAATAAAAAGAGAAAGTGGAAATCCCAAAAAATTATGTGATTTTTGAATATATTTATTAAGTTCTATTTTATGATAGAATAGTTTTTTTGTAATTTATTAGCAATAATTACAACCTATTTTTTCCCCTTCTTGTAATAGTGTTTAAATTTTAATATCAATACTGTTATAAATAAAATTTAGCTTCTAATATAATTTGTATACGAAAGTAATTTTTTTCTTTCATTAACAAATAAAAAACCTTATTTTTGCGTGCCAAATTTTAAGAAAATATTAGTTTATTATATGTTAAATTACTACCTTTATAATCATACAACATCAAAAACTTGGGTAACATTTGTTCATGGTGCAGGTGGTAGTAGCTCAATATGGTATAAACAGATAAGAGCTTTTAAATCAGAATTTAACGTGCTGGTTCTAGACCTTAGAGGACACGGAAAAAGTAAAATAAGATTAAAGGATACTTTTAATTCTAAATACACTTTTGATTCTATAACTGCTGATATTGTAGAAGTTATTAATTATTTAGGAATAAAAAAATCTCATTTTGTTGGTATTTCAATGGGTACAATCTTAATAAGAAATTTAGCAGAAATAAAACCAAAACTTGTTGAAAGTATGATTTTAGGTGGAGCTATAATGAAATTTAATTTTAGATCGCAGATTTTAATAAAATTTGGTGTTGTTTTTAAATCTGTTGTTCCGTATATGGTTCTTTATAAGTTGTTTGCTTTTATAATAATGCCCAAAAAGAGCCATACAAGAGCAAGAAAACTTTTTATTAACGAAGCCAAAAAATTATATCAAAAAGAGTTTATAAAATGGTTTAAATTAACCTCTGAAATTAATCCCTTATTAAGGTTTTTTAGAGCTAAAGATATTAAAATACCAACTCTTTATGTTATGGGAGACGAAGATTATTTATTTTTGCCGGCAATACAAATTATTGTAGATAAACATATTAAATCTTCGTTATTGATTTTTGAAAATTGTGGGCATGTAGTAAATGTTGAAAAACCTGATGTTTTTAATACAGAAACTATTAAATTTATTTATTCTTTGGCTTAAGGGGACTTCTAATAATTATTTTCTTACAATAAACAAAACAACGAATTAAGATGTGAGTTAAAATATTGTTGAAAAACTAATTTTTAGAACTTCTATTAATTAAGAAAAGCCTACACCAAGCTTGTTTTTTCTCAAAACTTATAATTTGTTGGCAATTATTTGTCTTAATGTAATTGTTAATACTTTCAATTTGGTTGTTAGTAGATATAATAACAAATTCGGTACTATCATTGATTTGTGTTTGTAGTTTATTAAATTTTTTACAGGAAGAAAGATAACCCATTATACTATCTGTCATATTTACACTTAATAAAAATCCTGTGGAAATATTTTTGTCATAATAATTTTTTTGTTCGCAATAATCTATCATTTGTTTTTGAACATCTACAACATTCTCATATCCAATTGTATGATCGAAATCTGCATTGTGTGTTAATGAATAATATAATGGAGAAATAATAATAATTGCAATAATTGAGTATCGTAATATTTTGTTTACCAAAGAAATGTTTATTATAGTGATGGCAATAATTGTGAAAACTGGAATTAAACTAAGAATATA
>CAZRWZ010000199.1:0-5096 GCA_964603745.1 uncultured Bacteroidaceae bacterium
CTCCATTCTTGAGCATTTAATGTAAAAGTGAATAGTACTGTTAATGCAAATATTATTTTTTTCATACCTTTATGTGTTAAATATTTTATCATCAAGACGAACAAATATAATAATAGTTGCTTTATTCAGCAACAATTTGATAGTAAATTTAATTATTTTTAAACAAATATAACCTAATGCTATTAATGATTTGGTTTATATTTAAATACAAAAGATGTACATTTTAAAAAACCACCCAAACAATACCTGTACAAAGCTGTTTTTTAAACTTGTATCAATCAGTTATGCTGAGTGTTAGTGTTTGTATGTATTTTATTGCACAAATACTCTTAAAACCAATATTCTTTTTCTTTTTTAGTACCAAGTTCAAATAAATAGCCAACTGCTATTTGAAAAGTTCTGTTATAAGTTTTAGAATAATTATCGGGTTTTATTCTGTATGTAACAATATCGGTTAAGCCTTGCGAATATCTTAACGAAACGAATATCATACTATTATCAATCTCAAAATTATATCCTAAACCGAGTTTAAATCCATATTCGTTTCTATTAGCTTTTTGGTTATCGTTTTCATTTTCGTATTCAGTTTCAAGTTCAAATTCTTTATTAAGTATTTCTTCGCCATTAAATTCAGCATATTCAGAATATTTTCCTATTAAGAAATAGCCGTAATAAGCCCCTGCTTCAACAAAAGGACCAACTCGGCTACCACCAAACATATATTTAAACATAATTGGTATTTCAATATATCCAAAACTGTAATTCCATTTTCCTGTTAATAAAGTATCGTTAACAGTTTCGTCAACTTTTGCTTTTAATCCTTTTCCGCTGTAATTTACTTCTAATTGAACTGCTAATGCATCAATAAATCTATATTTTATTACAAGCCCTGAGTTTAATCCTAATTTTGGGACAAACTGCGATAGTTGGTTATAGTTTACCAGCTCCGGCATAACCGAGCTAGTACTCATGTTTAATCCTGCACGAGCTCCGATATATAGTTGCGAAAATACGCTTGTGCTTAATGCGATTATTATTGTAATAATAAGTTGCTTTTTCATAGTTCTAAATTAAATATTATCTTATTCTATCTACTGCTCTCACTAATAGTTCGTCTTTTCTAATATTTCTGAAAGCCATGTAATTAAATATAGCGGCTATTACAGGAAAAAGTATTGTAATTTTATACTCTACTGTTGGAGCAGGTTCAAAAGCCGAATGTGCTAAATAAAACAGAATGCCCGACATACCTAACATTAGAATTATATTATAAACAGAAAAACGCATCTGTAATTTTCTTTTTTTGAACAAAAAAATTGTTGCAATATTAATTAGTAAGATTATAGATATAAATGTAGGTATTGATATAATATCTTTTATAACTTTATTTGTTTCGCTGTTAACAAATCCTTTAATGCTAAAAGTAAATATCTCGTTTCCTACAGCAATTTCGGCAAAAGGATAAAAGAATAATACAGCTATTAGCGACATAGCCGATAATAAAAAAATTGTTTGAATTCTTTGAATCATAAAAGTATTTTTTTGGCAAAAATAAGAAACTATTTGTTATTTATTGAAAATATTATGAAATTTCAATACTTGTGGTAAAAGCATATCGTTTTTGTTGTTGTAGATAATGTAATTTGAAAGTTTAATTTTTTCTTCTTCGGGCATTTGCGATGCAACTTTTTTTAGAATTTCACCTTCGGTGATATTATCTCTTTTTTGTAGTCGTTTTATTCTTAAATCTAATTCTGTTGAAACTGTAATTGTTTTATTAACTTGTTTATAAGCTCCGCTTTCAAACAATATTGCGGTTTCTTTAATAATATATTTTTTGTTTAATTTTTCTTGAGTTTTTACCCATTCATCAAAATGATTTTTAACAATTGGGTGAATAATATTGTTTACTATTTCAAGTTTAGATTTAGAATTAAAGATTATTTTTGAAAGCAATATTTTGTTTAATGTATTATTTTCAGAATAAATTTCATTGCCAAATTCTTTTTTTAGTTTTGAAATTATTTCGGTGTTAGAATTTGTGAGTTTTTTTGCCCAAAAATCTGAATAATAAATGGGAACACCCAAGCTTTCAAACATTTTTGCAACAGTAGTTTTTCCGCTGCCAATCCCCCCTGTCAATCCAATTTTAATCATTTTTTCTTTATTAAATATTCTGCTTTTTTTGGCATATATCTAATATTACTTATTTCTTTAGGATATCTAACTAAATGAATATTAGCCGATTTGCTATTTATATCTATTTTGTTATAGTCTATTTGAGCCGAAAAATAATCAGATTTTATTATATCAAATTTAGAAAACCCTACATTAAAATTAATGGTTACATATTCGGAAAATAGCTGTATGTCAATTGAGTCGGGGGTATTTATTATGCTAATGGGTATTTTTAAACTTTTTTCGGTAATTTGTTCAACATTAATTGTGATATCAACATTATTAATGTCAATATTTATACCTTTTATTCGTTTCAGTCCTATTTTTTTTGTTAGGTTTTCTTTTAAATTATTGAGAACAAGTTTTTTTGTAAAAATAAAATTTACGGTATCTATAATTCTTTTGTCGCCATATATTTTTATTCTTGACGGCTGAATTTTTATTTCATTTGTTAAATGAAACTGATTAGCAAGTTTTATTTTAATATTAGGAATTATTTCAACTTCTTTAACTTCTACGTTTGAAAAATCTATATCGTAATCGAAATAATAAATTTTATTTACTTTAATATCATTATTAAGTTGATTTTCAATTTCATCAAATAAAATAAGTTTAGATATTTTATATTTATTATTTTCTTTTAATAATGTTTTACTTAAGTTGATTTTTATTTTAGGGGTATTATTATAAATTTTGTGTTTTAAGATTGTAAAACCTGTTGCAGTAGCAAGCAAGTCTATTTGCTGAGGCAAAGAGCTGTAAAGTAGTTTTTCTTTAGGCAATTTATAATATTCAATTTTTATATGAAAATCGTCGTTATATTCTTTGCTTAAAGCAGAAAAAAGCCACAGAGATGCGGCTATTAAAAGAAAAATCGAGAAAGTAACTAATTCTTTAGAACTAGGATACTTATCTCGATTTTTTTTAAATTTTCCTACCACAGTAGTTAAATTATTTTTTTGCAGATAAATCAGTGGCATCTTTAACAACAGAGTTGATATCTACTCTAATTCTTACTCCTTCTGAAATTTCTATAATTAAAGAATCTTCTTTAACATCATTAATTTTTCCGTATATTCCGCCAGTTGTAATAACTTTATCACCTTTTGCAAGACCTGTTCTAAAGTTTTTCAACTCTTTTTGTCGTTTCATTTGTGGTCTAATAATGAAAAAATAAAATACAACTACAATTAAAATTAATGGCAAAAATGTCATATACGGACTTTCGCCCTCTTTAGGGGCTGCCATTAACAAAATAAAATTTAAGATATTCATATTTAATATATTTAGTTTTACAATTTATTTAGGTTTTACAACTTCTACACTAAAAGTTAAAATAGTGGTGCTTGGTTGTGCGTTTGTCATTACAGTTATTTTTTTATTTTCTACACCATTTCGGTTAGAACTATCAAACACAACTTCAATCTTGCCCTCGCCACCTGGTTTAATTGGCTCTTTAGAATAATTGGGCACGGTGCAACCTCAACTGGGTTTTACACTCACAAGAAGTAAATCTTTTGTACCTACATTTTTAAATTTATAGGTATGTGTTACTTTTTCGCCGGCTATTACAACACCAAAATTAAAATCTGTATTTTTAAATTCTATTATTGGCGTTTTAGCATTTTTGTCGATGCCATTGGCAGTTGCCGGATTCGATACAATATCGGTTGTTATTTCGCCAGTTTCTTTGTTGTTAGAACAGGCGAAAAACAGAACTGAACTTGCTATTAATATAAAAATCCTTTTCATAATTAGTATATAATAAAATTAAACTTCTCCTTTTAGTCCCATTCCGGTTTTTTTTATTTCGCCGGATTTTTTAAGGTCTTTTATTGCTTTGTCTAAAATTCCGTTAACAAAACCACCACTTTGTTTTGTGCTGTAGAATTTAGCTAGTTCAATATACTCGTTAAGGCTTACCCTTGTTGGAATATCATTAAATGTAGTTAGCTCGGTTATAGCCATTTCCATTAAAAGCATATCGTTAAACGCTAATCTATCTGCGTCCCAATTTTTAATATATTTTGATATTAATTCTTTGTTTTTATCATGATTATTAATTGTCTTTTTAAATAATTCTTCCATAAATGTTTTGTCGGAATCGTTTTTAAACAATGGTAAAACAGTAAATCTATCTGAATTAACATCTACACTTTTTATTGTTTTAATAATCATGTCTATTACAAATTCTAATTCGTCGTTCCAATATATGCTGTCGTTTTCAAGATATTCTGTAATATCTTCGCATTCTAAAACAGTTTCTTCAAAAATATTGTATATTATTGATTTATCAGATTTTGCATCACCATCAATAGCCATATATTTTTCGTAATAATCGGAATTTATAATTTTTTTAAACAGTTTATTCACCAAATTTGTTTCGTTAATCCACGTAACTTTAGTGGTTTTTAAATACGCATTTAAAGCTTCGCTTTCTTCTAATTTAGCAATAATTGGATTATCAATAAATTTTGTGTTAGGATTTAAATCGTCTAAACTAGGTAAGTTTTTGTTTTTTGCATTTTCTATTTTGTTAGTTGCAACTTCTTTTAAATTGATAATAAGCAACAAGAACTTAAAGTATAGCTCGTGAGTTTTGTTAACACTATGATTAAGTTCTTTTTTAAATTTTATGATATCTCCACCATCGTTTGTGAAATATGCATATAATATCTGAAAAATCTTTATTCGTAATAATCTTCTACTTACCATTGTCTAAATCTAATAAAAAAACAAATGCAAAAGTAATAATAAATTACTTAGTATAAACTTGCTTTTGTGTTTTGTTTAGTTATTTAGTAAAATTTAAGTTATTTTATAAATATTGAAAGAGTTAAACAAGCACTAAATAGTGTCTGTTTATAAAGTCAAGAGATTGAACTATAAAGTTCGAGTTCAAAGCCTGTCCCGATTTA
>CAZRWZ010000200.1:0-5069 GCA_964603745.1 uncultured Bacteroidaceae bacterium
ACTTGTAGTAGTCTATAGTGGTTTATTTTGATAACACTATCTTTTTTATAATAAGATTATCGTTTGTTTTAATTTTACATAAATAAACACCTGATTTTTGATTAGATAAATCTATTGTAAAATCAGTTTTAAGATTTAATTTATTTTTGCTTAAAATCAATTTTCCTGTTAAATCAAAAATATCAATACTAATGTTATTTAATCCTTTGGTGTTTTCTAAAGTTATAATACCTTTTGATGGGTTTGGATAAATAACAGCTTGTATGTTACTTTGTTGAAAATCATCAACACTAGTAGATTCGTGTATTAGGTCTTGATAATTAGCATTAATTATTCTGCCATAAGCAGTAGAAACCCAAGCTACAATTGTAATTTTATTTACATTGTAATTATCTGGAACAGTATATGAAAAATCATAATCGTAAGTTTCTCCTGCCACAAGATTATTTGGTAATGAATTTTCTACACCAAATTTACCACCAAAAAATTTACGTGCAACATGAGGATATACCATTTCTGCTGCAGGAACAGGATCTGGTAAGGTAGAAAACCTTCCGCAAGGATTTAATCCTCCATTAGCATAATAATTTGTTTGGTCATATTCTGATGTTGTTCCTGTAACACTATCTTCTACAATTACTACATTAAAACGATAATCACCGCTTAAATCTTCGCCTAAATTAGTAGAAACATGTATTGCTGTTTCTCGTGTACTCTCGTTATATTCCGATGATACTGCAACCGATAATGGAGGGTGCATTGCTCTTCTTTGATTAAAAGATGTTGTTAAATTCTGCACCCCATTTTCTACCGATGGACCTGCATCTACTTCATCAAGTCCTTCAAACATAAACGAAGGAAATGCATTAAAATAATAATCAGAGTTAGAGTATGGTAAACCTTCTGGCACCATAGGATCAACAGGGTTTTGTGATACTGGCTCGTGTACACAAATTGGAATAAAAAACATAGAGTCGGTGGTAGAAAACTCTTCTAAAATAATTATTCCTCTAGGACATGCTCCACACCATGTTCCTGTACCTTCAAGAACTACAACATAATGTTCTTTTTGACTATATAAATTAAAAGTTAAAACAACGGAAATAATAATAAATAATATTTTTCTCATAATATTTTTTTTTAGTTAATCGCAAACAAATATAATATATTTTTTTTAAAGCTAACTCCTAAAAATTAATTTTTCAATAATATTTTTATAATTTTGATAGATAATTATTATTTTTTGTTTTTTTAATTTCATTTTCAATCTATTGACTTTATAGTTCGAGTTTAAAGCCTGTGAGGAATTTAAACCGCAGAATACAAAAGTATTTGAGGATTTAAATTTTGAGTAACAACGCAGAAATCGGACTTTATAGACAATCTCTAATTAGAGCTTGCCTATAAACTCAAGTGTCTGGTGTAGAAAGTTCGAGTTCAAGGCTTGCGTAGGTTGAAAAATGTGAGTTTACATATGTAAATGACCATTTTTCAAACAAGCATAACGCAGAAATCGGACTTTATAGACAGACACTAATTAATATAAGTCACTCCTTTAACAATAGAACAATTTATAATATCTTTGTAAAATGAACAAAGTCACAATAAAAGATTATCTTTCGATGGTAAAATTTAGCCATAGTATTTTTGCTATGCCTTTTGCTTTTATTGGGTTTTTTATGGCAATTAAATTAACAAATCACCCATTAGATTGGAAAATTCTTATTTATGTTATTTTAGATATGATTTTTGCCAGAAATGCAGCAATGGCTTTCAACCGTTATTTAGATAGGAACATTGACAAAATAAACCCTCGCACAAAAATACGTGAAGTAGCTTCAGGAAAAATATCAGCAAAATATGCACTAATTTTCGTAATTATAAACTCACTTGCATTTATAGTAACAACTGCTTTTATTAATAAATTAACCCTGTTTTTAGCCCCTGTTGCACTATTTGTTGTTTTAGGATATAGCTACACAAAACGCTTTACGCCAATGTGTCATTTAGTTTTAGGGCTAGGTTTGGCACTTGCACCTATTGGAGCATATCTGTCTGTAACAGGCCAATTTGCATTAGTTCCGATTTTAATTTCGTTTGTAGTTTTGTTTTGGGTTAGCGGTTTCGATATTATTTATGCCTTGCAAGATGAAAAATTCGACAGAGAAAACAAACTTAAATCAATACCCGTATTATTAGGTAAAAAAAACGCATTAATTTTATCATCATTATTACATCTATTATCGGCAATATTATTAATATACATAGGATTTATTGCTAAATTTAATTTTTTATATTGGATAGGTACATCATTCTTTACAGCAATATTAATATATCAGCATTTATTGGTAAAACCTAATGATTTAAGCAAAGTAAACTTAGCTTTTTTTACTTTAAACGGAATTGCCTCGGTAGTTTTTGCAAGTTTGGTTATTGCAAGTTTTTATATTTAATATTATGTTAAAAATCGGTTAATAAATATTAATTATTAATTAATATAGAATTAAACAAATCATATTTAAAGCTATATTTTTACAAAAAATTATAATTATTAAAAATTATTATGAACAGACCACATGCATCAATAAAATTCTTCGCAGGAAGAGAATCGAAGTATATTGCCGAAAAAATTGTTAAAAAATTCGGAACAGAATTAGGAAAATCTACAGTTCTAGAATTTAGCGATGGAGAATTTCAGCCATCTTTTGACGAAACAGTAAGAGGTAAGCACGTATTTATAATACAATCTACATTTATGCCTACCGAAAATCTTATAGAATTACTTTTGATGATTGATGCTGCAAAACGTGCATCGGCATACAAAGTTGTTGCTGTAATACCATATTTTGGTTTTGCTCGTCAAGACAGAAAAGATAAACCAAGAGTATCTATTGGAGCAAAACTTATGGCAGATATGCTACAAGCAGCCGGTGTTGACAGAGTTATGACAATGGATTTACACGCCGACCAAATTCAAGGGTTTTTTAATGTACCTGTTGATCATATCTTTGCATCAACAATATTTGTTCCTTACATAAAAAGTTTAAATTTAGATAATTTAGTAATTGCTTCGCCAGATATGGGCGGAAGTAAAAGAGCAAACGCTTATTCTAAATTTTTAGGAACTCCTATGGTTATCTCGCACAAATCTAGAGAAAAAGCAAATGTAATTGGCGAAATGACTGTTATTGGTGATGTTAAAAATAAAAATGTAATAATTCTTGATGATATGATTGACACAGCAGGAACAATTACAAAAGCAGCCGATATAATGATGGAAAAAGGAGCAATTAGTGTTCGTGCAGTTGTATCGCACCCTGTTTTATCAGGTCCTGCATACGATAGAATTAAAGATTCTGCTTTAACTGAAGTTATTGTTAGCGATTCAATTCCAATAAGAAAAGATTGTAAAAAAATAAAGGTAATCTCAATTGCCGATGTATTTGCCGATACTATTGATAAAGTTTACAATCTTAAATCTATTAGCTCTAACTTTATAGTATAAGCACCTTTACAACATATATTTAAGCCCTAAATCAATTTACAAAAAAAATGTTTATTGATTTAGGGTTTTTTCAATAAAAAACATTATTTTTGCACGCTAATTTTGTATAACGTGTGATGGGGAAACAAGAAACACTTGATTTCAAGTAGCACAACAATTTAATTTAAGATGAAAAAAATAGAAATTAAAGGTACTTTAAGAACCGAATTTGGTAAAAAAGCAACCAAAAAATTAAGAAAAGAAAAACTTGTACCTTGTGAAATTTACGGTGGAAAAGAAAATATCCATTTTTACGCTCACGAGAATGAATTCAGACATTTTATTTATTCTCCCGACGTATTTGTTGTAGAAATTGACATTGATGGAAAAATATATCCAACAATTGTACAAGAGTATCAATTTCACCCTGTAAAAGACAATGTAATACACATCGACTTTATCGAAATAGATGAAAATCAACCAATAAAAGTTGCAATGCCTGTTAAATTAGAAGGTTTAGCTATTGGTGTTCAGAATGGTGGTAAATTAATTCTTAACAGAAGAAAATTAAGAGTACTTGGTTTAGTTAAAGATATTCCGGAGCAATTAATTATTGATGTAGCTAAATTAACTATCGGAAAATCGATAATGGTTGGCGAACTTAATTTCGATAATTTAACTTTAATAGGACCAAAAGACGAAATAGTTTGTGGTGTAAGAGTAACCAGAGTAGCTGTTGTTGAAGAAGATGCAGAAGGCGTTGAAGGAGAAGAAGGAACTGAAGGCGAAGAAGGAGCTGAAAAACCTGCTGAAGGAGGAGACGACGCTAAAGCTGAAACTAAAGAATAAACCAAAACTGTGAAATATTTAATCACAGGTTTAGGAAACATAGGTGGTGAGTATAATAATACTCGCCATAACATAGGATTTAAAATATTGGACGCTCTTGCAGATGCGTCCAATATTGTTTTTAAAGAAGAGCGTTACGGAAGTATTGCCAAATACAAATTTAAAGGACGAACTTTTATTCTGCTAAAACCAAACACATATGTTAACCTTAGCGGAAAAGCAGTTAATTATTGGTTGCAAAAAGAAAAAATAGAAATTTCCAAATTATTAGTAATTACCGATGACCTAGCCCTAATCTTTGGGCAACTAAAACTAAAACCAAAAGGTGGCGATGCCGGACACAACGGACTAAAAAGTATTATTGAAATTTTAGGACACCAGAATTTTGCTCGTCTTCGTTTTGGAATTGGAAACGAATTTCTTAGAGGTAAACAAGTAGATTATGTGCTTGGAAAATGGGATTTTGAAGAAGAAAAAATACTTCCAAAAAAAATTGAAACATGCATAGAAATAATTAAAGCTTTCGGAACTATTGGCTTACAAAGAACCATGAATCAATTTAACACTTCTGAAAAATAAACCACTATAAGTCCATAGGTTTTAACTATAAATAAAATTCGTTATGCATAGAAACAAGACCTTAGACTTTAGATTTTAGACTTTAGATTTTAGACTTTAGACAAAAAAACTTCGGACTCATAATTGCCCGATGGTAATTAATTAAATTATTGTAAAC
>CAZRWZ010000201.1:0-5004 GCA_964603745.1 uncultured Bacteroidaceae bacterium
TTTTTTGTAGCTGTCAACGCCAATATCCAACGAAAAATATTCGTTTGCCCCTTTTAATATTGATTCGTTATTAATTTTTAAAAGATTATTAATTTTTTCAATAATATTAATGTATTCATCTGTATTAAAGTTGTTTACCAACAAACCGCTATTGTATTTGGTAATAATACTATCGGTATCGCCCACTCCCGAATTTGTTATTACAGGAATTCCCATTGCCATAAATTCGCCTTGCTTAACAGGAGAACTAGATTGTTTAGAAAAAGTTGGTTTTATAAAAAATATCCCAATATCTATTTTGGCTAATTCGCTCGGAACATCATTTCTGTTTGCTGGTGATATGTCAAATTTTTCTATATCAATATTACGGGCAATTGCTTTATTTAAAATACTTGCAGGTTCTTCTTTAGTAATAAATTTAAATTTTGTTTTAGGATATTTTTCTAACAAAATTTTAAAAAAATCGAGCATTTCATCTAGCATATACCAAGTGCCTATAGACCCCAAATAGCCTATTGTTAATGTAGAGGTTAGAGTTTTAAAATCGAGATTTTGTGTTTTTATATTAAACAACTTGGTATCAACAGCACAAGGTATAACATAAATTGGTTGCTCTACTTTCCAATCTTCTTGCATTATTTTTTTGCCTATATGTGTTAAAGAAACAATAGCATCGGCACTATTAAGAAATTGTTTTTCTTTCTTTTTAAAATATTTGTAAACTAAACGATAGTGGCGTTTATTTAAATTCCAAATTTTACCGTCAATTCGTTCGTCTGCCCAAAACCCACGCATATCAAAAATAAATTTTACCCCATATTTTTTTTTCATTTTTAAACCAATAATTGACGGAATATAGCTTCTACAATGTACTGCTTTAAATTGCTTGTGTTTGTGCAATTTATCGGCTAATTTACTAATGGTTTTTATATCCTTTATTGTTGATAAAATTGCTGGTCTTTTTGTGTATTTCACAGTTTGCCAGTCGATATTATTTTCTATACATATTTTAGAGATATTGCTTTTTTCTAACTCATAAGCCTCTTGTTTTTCGGCAGAAATTATAGTAAAATTATAGCCATTTTTACTTAATCCTATAATATAAGGTAATATTTGCGATTGCCCAAGTGGGTCTGTTAATCCGTCGTATGATATGTATAATATATTTTTATTCATTGTTTTGCTATTTGACACAGCAATTTAATATTTTTTTGCTAATCTATTTAACAAAATGTTTTAAAATTGCAAAATTTCTTTTTTTAAATAAAAATACAGGATATTTTTTAATAGTTTTTATATAATATTTTAATCCTTCTTTTTTATATTTTGCTAATACTAAATGCAATGCAATATAAGAATAAGCATTTGCAACAAATTTATTTTTTTGTTTGCCAATAAAATCGGCAATTTCTTGATTGTTTAAAGTGTATTTTAAAAAAAGTTCTTTTCTTTTTATTAATTTTTCTTTGTTGATGTTTGCAACACTTCTTGCATCGTGGTCTATTAAACAAGATGTAATAATAGGATTATGATATATTTTATATTTTGAAGCTATTCTAAGCCAAAGTTCATAATCTTCTGATGCTGTTAGGTTTATATCCTCGTTAAATAAATTTTGTTGTGCAAATTCTTTTTTCAAAAACATTCCATGGCACGAAATAATATTACCCTTTGTTATCAATAGTTTGTTTATATTTTGATTTTGAAAAAGCATTTGTTTTTGTTGTTTATCGGAAATAATCTCATAAGCTTGAAATAATACTTCAATATTATTTTTTACAATAAAACTATTTGCTTCAAATAAGTGATTTTTATAAAATAAATCATCAGAATCAAGAAATGTTATATGCTTTCCTATTGCTTTTTTTATACCAAAATTACGTGCAACTGCTCTTTCCTCATTTTTCTTTTTGTAATATCTAAGTCTATCATCTTTTATCGACGATATAATTTCTTCTGTATTGTCGGTGCTACCATCATCAACAACAATTAATTCAAAATTATTAAAAGTTTGATTTAAAACAGATTTTATTGTTTTTTCTATAAAATCGCCCCTGTTATATGTTGGTATTATTATTGAAAATTGCGGATTATTCATCTGTCTAAATATTGTTTTCTTAAATTGGGAGTATTTTCATAAACCTCATCAAAAATATTATGGATTAGTAGCTCCCTTAAATTATCCATCAAGCCAAAGCTTAAAAGCTTTTACTTTTTCACGAGCAACAATAAGTTCTTCTTCTGTATCAAAATCAATTTTAATTTTTAAACGAGAATTTGAATAAACAAGTATATCTTTAATTGCAATAATATTTATTATATGCTTACGGTTTATTCTAAAAAACATATCTGGTTTAAGTATTGGTATAAGATTTTCTAAACTATAATCGCTTAAATAATCTCTACCTTTGTTAGTTTTTAAATATGTTCCTTTGTTAAAACTATAGAAAAGCGAAATATTATCGGTATTTATTATCTTTATATGTTCGCCTACTTTTATGCTAAAACGCGATTTATACCCTCTGCTAATAATGTCTTTTACATCGCTAAATCCTTTGTTATCAGTAAAATCCTTGTTCCAATGTTTATTATATTTATCTATTGCGGCATGCAGTTCTGGTTTTTCTATTGGTTTCAATAAATAATCTATACTGTTATGTTTAAATGCTTTTAGTGCAAATTCGTTGTAGGCGGTAGTAAAAATTACAGGAAAATAAACCTTAGTTTCTTCAAAAATATCGAAACTTAAACCATCGTTTATTTGTATATCAAAAAAAGCTAAATCTATGTTATTATTGTTTTCGATTAGTTCTACCGATTCTTTTATTGATTTTGCATGAACTACAAAATTAATATTAGGTAGATATTCTTCAATCATTGCTTTTAATTTTTTAAACGCAAAGATTTCATCTTCAACAATAAGGATATTCATAAAGTAGAATTAGAATTTAACTCCAACTTTAAGCATTAATTGATGTGTTAATATTGTATAGTTATTCATTTTATCTGTTTCGTCCGGAGTAAAATCTATTAAGCCATTATAGTAAATAACTTCGGCAATTAAAGCAGTATTTCCTCCTAATGAATATTCCATTCCGGCACCCACATGAAATGATAAATTAAAAGTACTCACTTCATCTTTAATATTTACATCTTCAATTTTTACTTCTTTAGAATTTATTACTTTATAAATATCGCCACGTGCTTTCCATCTAAACATAGGGCTAATACCTGCTTTCATAAAATAAGTAAAATAACCAATTTCATTAGTTTTTCCTTTTAACGATATTGGAATTTCTACATATCTTATTTTATATGCTACCTTAGAATTTTTAGGTAATGTATCTAAAATATCTTCGTAATTAAAATACATTTCTTTAGGATATTTTACAGTACCGCCAACTTCATTAACATTAATACCTGTTGAAAAAGAAAAATTATCTGTAAAATTATAATCTACAAACAATCCGTAGCCAACACTAAATCTGTTTTCGGCTTTTTCTACCGATTTGTTATCAGATTTTGTCCAACTTAAAATAGGCGAAAAAGATAAGCCTCCTGATACTTTTTGAGCATTAACTAAAACTGAAAAGAATATCGCAATAAATAAAAATATAAATTGTTTCATTGTTAAAAAATTTAATAAGTTTGCGTACAAATTTAATAAACAATTATTATGATAAAAAGATTTTTAGCAATATTTATTACAATTTTGTTATTTTATTCCTGCTTAAGCGATAAACCCGACATTTCGACCATCGCCGTTGATAATAAAATAATAAGAATGGATAAACTTCTTTTTGAAAAAAATGTTGAAACAACTAGCGATTGGTTGCCAAATTTGGTGGCTAAATACCCCGATTTTATGGATATCTACTCTAATAATGTTATAAAAACCGGAGCCACAAACAAAAAAGAATTTCAGGAAAAAATGAAATATTTTATTGTTTATACCACCACTTATGAGTTAGACAAAGCTATAGAAAAAGAATTTACCGATTTCGATAAAATTGAAAATAAAGTAAATACTTCGCTTAAATATTTTAAATATTATTTCCCCAGCAAAAAAATTCCTGAAATATACACCTTTATTTCAGGTTTTAATCAATCTATAATTATTGGTAAAAATTTTGTTGGCATAGGTTTAGATAAATATTTAGGGCAGAAAAACTACTTTTACGAAGATATAAAAATGCCTATGTATTTAAGATTTAAGACAAATAAAGAATTTATTCCTATTGATATAGAAAAAGCCATCGCTTATTATAATTTTTATTATCCCGATACAAGTTTAAACCTCTTAAACAAAATAATTTACGAAGGCAAAATCCAATATTTTATAGATAAGATGTTTCCCGATGCAGATGATACATTAAAAATTGCATACACTTCTAAACAAATGAATTGGTGCAAACAAAACGAAGAAAATGTATGGACATGGTTTGTTGCTAACAATAAATTAATGATGAATGATTTTATAAAAATAAAACGCTATTGCGACGAAGCTCCATTTACATCAGATTTTTCTAAAGAATCTCCCGGAAGAATTGGTGTTTGGATAGGTTGGCAAATTATTCGTTCGTATATGAAAAACCACCCCAATGTGAGTTTGGCAGAATTAATGGCAGACAATGATTTTCAAAAAATAATGAATTTATCAAAATATAATCCATAAATATGGCAATAGAGATAGAACGAAAATTTCTTGTAAAATCTACCGATTTTATAGATTTAGCTATAAAAAAATATAAAATTACTCAAGCATATATTTCTAGGTCTAAAGATGCTAATGTTAGAGTTAGGCTTAAAAATGATACAGGTTTTATTACAATAAAAGGAAAATCGGATAAAAACCGAATGAGCCGCAAAGAATGGGAATTTGAAATTCCAAAAACCGAAGCCCTCGAATTAATCGCATTTTCAAAAACTGATAAAATTGAAAAAACAAGATATTTAGTCAAGCCTTAAAAAGGTTATATATTGTTGATAACTAGGTTAATAAAT
>CAZRWZ010000202.1:0-4884 GCA_964603745.1 uncultured Bacteroidaceae bacterium
TATTTACTTTTGCCTTCTTTTAGTTTATGCAATAATGTTCGTTTAAATTCCATCTCTGTTTTATGCAGGATAATAATTTTTTTAGGAGGTAAAACTTTAAGATATTTGTCGGTATAATCTTTCTCTAATTGAACTTCTTTTAGTTTTATTTTATTAATTTTATTTAAAGCTGAAATTATTTCTTCATCAGAAAGTGTGTCTATATTGGTTGTTAAATTTTTATGTATTTTTCTTTTTTCAATAAAAATATCTTTTCTTTTTTTCTGATATTCATTATAAACAGGCCAAAATTTCTGTGCTTCTTCAACGCTTAGGTCTAGCTTGTTAGTTATAAAAGCTACTTTTTCTGCTTCTATTTTTTTTCTGTTTTCGGCATAACGTGGGCAATCCTGCGAAAAACTTAAATTACTTGCAAACAGTAATACAACTAATAATATAAGATATTTTATTTTCATAATTTTAGGTTTTAAAGTTCTGCTAATAAATAATTGTAACTAACCTCATCTTCAAGGTATTCTATAATTTCTTCGTTAGTTTCTAAGCTGTCGATATAATTTGGTTCTTGGGCTAAAGCGTCGATAATAAATTCTTCGGAATACATTTCTTGTTCATATTCTTCGGTGCTTATTATTTCGGCTGTTTTATTGGTGTTTCTTTTAATATTGTTGTTATAAACAAGGTACGAGATAGAAATAACAGCCGTAATTATAGCTGCAACAGAGAGCAATGGTTTTAAAAATTTAATTATTTTGGTAGCTGTATTTTCTTCAATAATTAAATTTTCCATTCTTCCCGAAAACTTATTAAAATAATCTTTCGGCACATCAAATCCTGTTTCTTTTTTTATTTTATCTAATCTGCTCATTTCTTTTCTTTTGATATTAAATAATTAAAAAGGTTTAATTAGTTTTTAAAAACTCTTCAATTTTTTTTACGGCAATATGATACGATGCTTTTAATGCTCCCTCCGATGTTTCTAATATTTCTGATATTTCTGAGTATTTCATCTCATCAAAATATTTCATGTTAAAAACTAATTTTTGTTTTTTTGGTAATGTGTTTATAGCTGTTTGCAATTTAAGTGCTATTTCATCGCCGGTAAAAAGATTATCATGGCTAAGCTGATTGTTAAATTCACTTTCGTTATCGGATATTGGTATATGATATTTTGTTTTGTTTTGTTTTAAATACGCCAAGGCTTCGTTTGTAGCAATGCGATATAGCCATGTGTATAAAGATGATTCTTGTTTAAACTTATCAAGATATTTCCATACTTTTAAAAATGTATTTTGTAGAACATCATCGGCATTTTCGTGTGAAATTACAATTTTTCTTATATGCCAATATAAACGCTCTTGGTATTTTTTTAGCAAGAGAGAAAAAGACTTATTTTTATCTCCATTAAAAAATTGGTCTAATATTTCTTTGTCAGAAATTTCGTTCATATTTTATATAAAAAACAGGACAAAAGATAAATCTAATGCCCTGTTTTTTTATTAGATTGTAATTCTATTTTTTTCTTTCTATTGCTCTAAGAGCTGCTTTAACAATATTTTCGGCATTTAAACCATATTTTTCAAGCAATTGCTCTGGTGTTCCACTTTCGCCAAAAGTATCATCTACTCCAATCATCTCTACTGCGGTAGGATAATTTGTTGATAATAATTGGGCAATACTGTCGCCTAAACCACCATTAAGCATATGTTCTTCGGCTGTTACAACTGCATTTGTTTTCTTTGCCGATTCTAAGATTAACTTTTTATCTAAAGGTTTAATTGTATGAATATTTATTATTTCTGCCGATATACCTTTTTCTGCTAATATTTCTCCTGCTTTTATTGCTTCCCAAACTAGGTGTCCTGTAGCAAAAATACTAACATCAGTACCTTCGTTAAAAATAATTCCTTCACCAATTTTAAATTCTTGATTTTCATCGGTAAAGTTTGCAACTTTTGGTCGTCCAAATCTTAAATAAACAGGTCCTTTATAATCTGCAATAGCAATTGTAGCTGCTTTTGTTTGGTTATAATCGCAAGGATTTATTACTACCATATTAGGTAACATTTTCATTAAACCAATATCTTCTAATATTTGGTGTGTTGCTCCGTCTTCGCCAAGAGTTAATCCTGCATGCGATGCACAAATTTTTACATTCTTTTTAGAATATGCTACCGATTGACGAATTTGGTCGTAAACTCTACCCGTAGCAAAAGCGGCAAATGTTCCAATAAATGGAATTTTTCCGCCAATTGTTAAACCTGCAGCAACACCTGTCATATTTGCTTCGGCAATACCTGCTTGAAAAAATCTGTCGGGGTGTTGTGCAACAAAATCGTTCATTTTTAACGAACCTATTAAGTCGGCACACATTGCTACCACATTTTCGTTTTTGTTACCAAGTTCTGTTAAACCTGCTCCAAAACCAGAGCGGGTATCTTTCATTTCTTTAGCAATATATTTTTTCATTATACTATTTTTTCTGTATTAATTTAATCTAATAATTTTTGTTGCACCAGATGCTACTGTTATATTACTTTGCTTAGTTTTATACACTCTTTTTTCGTTTACATTTCTATATATTATTGTGTATTTACCAGGTTGTAATTTTATATTCTTACGCAATAAACTTGGTTGTAAATTACATACCCACACCATTTTATCATCTTTTTTTGTGTAAATACTTCCTTGTACGTTATATTGACGGATTACAGTAATAGTTCCCGGTTTGGGTATTTGTATAGTGGTGGTGTAACTTTGTTTTATTCCTACATCGTATAAATAAATTCTTGGCAATGTGAGAATTTCTAAATCGTATTTATCTACAATATATTTTTCGGTTGTGTTAATATTCTGAACATTAATAGTATTCATTGTTCCTGCTTTTCTAACTATTACATTCACATTTGATTCGGTACTAGAATTATCTTTTAATTGCAAAATACCTTGTGGGGCATCTGTTGCAAAAATTGAATGTTTACCAACTTCAAGTTTTATACTATCTATATGCACTGGTGGAATTGTGTGAATAACAACATCATAGGTGTAAAGAGGGTCGAGAGCAATAGTATCAGGATTGCCTCTATGGTTTATTGTGTGTATAAAATTATGTTTTATACTACCTGATAATCTATCGTAGAAGGTCATATTTACATCAGTTTCTGAGGGTAAACCATTTTCTGATAATAAGTTTACTTGACATGTTGTATTATTTAGTGCTTGATAAATAATAACTCCTATCAAATCTTTGAAATCGCTTTCGCTTTTAGCATCATAATAAGTACCAATACACTCAAAAGAGTCTTTAAAGTTTACATCTAAACCAATGCCAATAACAAATGGTCGTAAAATAACGCCTCTTTTTTGTAAAGCTAATGATACTGCACAAGGGTCGCCATCACAAGCTTCAATTCCATCGGTAATTAAAATTATTATATTTCTGCAATTTGCACATTCGGGAAAATCGTTGGCTGCTAGTTCTAGAGAACGTGCAATAGGTGTTGTACCTCTGGGTTCGAGATTGTTTAAAAAGCTAATAATTTGAAATTTATTATCTTTTGAAAAAGGGACAACAAGTTTGGTATCGTTGCAATCTTGGGGTGGTACATACGATTGAAACCCATAAACTCGTAATGCTATTTCAACATTTGATATTGTTTGTAGGCTATCAACAAGTTTGATAAGCATATCTTTTGCAACATCAATTTTTTTATTACTTTCCCACATTCCGGACATACTGTTTGAGTCATCAAAAACAAACAGAATACGAGTTTTAGGGTTTTGTTGTCCAAAAGATAAAACTGTAAATAAAACTAATAATATTAATATTAATTGTTTATACATATCTAAAATTTAATAATCGCCAAGTGTTTCTTCTAATTGATTTAGGGCATCATGCAGTTGCTCATCGTTTGGTGCAACGCCGTGCCATTTGTGTGTTCCCATCATAAAATCTACTCCAGAACCCATTTCGGTGTGCATTAGAATAATTACCGGTTTGCCTTTTCCAGTGTGGGTTTTAGCTTCTGATAGTACATCAACAACCGATTGCATATCATTGCCTTGCATTTCTAACACGTCCCAATCGAAAGCTTCCCATTTTGCACGTAAGTTACCTAAACTCATTACATCATTGGTTGTGCCATCAATCTGTACTTTATTAAAATCGATTGTTGCAATTAAATTATCAATTTTATTGGCTGCTGCAAATAATGCGGCTTCCCAAATCTGACCTTCTTGTAATTCGCCATCACCGTGAAGTGTATAAACTATTTTGTTGTCGTTGTTTAATTTTTTTGTTAAAGCTGTGCCAATTGCAACAGATAGCCCTTGACCAAGAGAACCAGAGGCAATTCTAATGCCGGGTAAACCTTCGGCAGTGGTTGGGTGACCTTGTAAACGAGTGTTTAATGCTCTAAAAGTTTGTAGCTCTTTTGTTGGAAAATATCCCGAACGAGACAAAACACTATACCATAATGGAGAAATATGTCCGTTAGATAAGAAAAATACGTCTTCGTTTTTTCCATCTATTGTAAAATTGTTGGTGTCTTTATCTAAAACATCGAAATAAAGTGCAGTTAAAAAATCGGCACAACCAAGCGAACCGCCCGGATGTCCAGAGTTTTTTTCGTGTACCATTCTAACTATATCTCTTCTAACTTGCGAAGCAATTGATTCTAGCTTTTTTATATCAGCCATTATTTAAAAAGTTAAATTAATAATTCTACAAATTTAACTTTTTTAAATGAGACATTTATGAATGTTTGATAAGTTGTGAATTAAATTATTTTTATTGGTCACAAATGTATTTAAAACTATGCACTTCTAGTGCATTTCGCTTTCAGCTTCTAAAAAGTAAAAAGATATTAGAGTTTAAACCTTAGATAT
>CAZRWZ010000203.1:0-4859 GCA_964603745.1 uncultured Bacteroidaceae bacterium
TGTTTCTATGCATAACGAATTTTATTCGTAGTTCAAACCTATGGACTTGTAGTAGCCCATAGTGGTTTATTTACTAAAAATTCTCTTAATCAACGATTTTTGTGTAGGTTCATCATCGTAGTAGCCGCCTGTGTAATATCCTTTGTTTTTGTACGAACCATATTTATAACCACCATATCTGTAGCCATATCCGTATCTATAGCCATAATAAGATGGCATGCTAACATCGTTAATTAATACCGATAGATGAGATATATCTTTTTCTTTATCAATATCATTAACAAAATTTAATACAGTTTTTGGAGAATATCCTTGACGCACAACATAAATATTTACATCGGCATACTCGGCTATAATCAAACCGTCGGTAACAAGTGCCATTGGCGGTGTATCAATAACAATATAGTCGTATCTGTCTTTTAGCTCTTTCATTAATTCGTGCATTCGTGTAGAATTAATTAATTCTGCCGGATTTGGAGGTATTGGTCCTGATGGGATAAATGCTAAGTTATCAATATCTGTTTTAAAAATTATATCATCTATTTCGTTATTTTTAACTAAATAAGAACTTATTCCTATTTTATTGTCGTTTTCTAATATTTTTTGTATTTGAGGTCTTCGCAAGTCTAAACCAATTATTAAAACTTTTTTGCCCAATGTTGCAATAACAGATGCAATATTTAATGACACAAAAGTTTTTCCCTCGCCACTAAATGTTGAATTTACAGTAATTGTTTTGCATTTTTCATCGTTATCGGCAAGTAGATAATCTATGTTTGTTCTTACAGTTCTGAAGGATTCTGTTAATGAAGATTTTGGGTGTTTTGCAACAACTTTTTCGGTTGTTTTATCGTTGTGACCAACAACTCCAAGAATTGGGACATTTGTGTTGTCTTCAACATCTTTTCTTTCAAGAATTTTATCGTTAAAGAAATCTCTTATTACAATTATAATTGTTGGAATTAATAGTCCTATTATTAATGCTATTATGTAGTTTAATCTTTTTTTAGGTCCTATTTGAGTAGCGTTTTCTACAATTGCTCGGTCAATTATTTTTGCGTCTGGTACACTTGCGGCTTTTGCTATTCCTGCTTCGGCACGTTTTTCTATTAAGAATGTGTATATTTCGTTATTAAGTTCAAATTTTCGTTTAATATTAAGCATTTTTCTTTCTGTTACAGGAAGTTTTTGTATTTCGTTTTCAATTTCTGTAATTTTTTCGTTTAATGCTTTAATTGTTATATCGGCAGAATTAATAATATTTTTAACATTTTCTATTAGGTTTGTTCTTACATTTTGTATTTTAATATTAACCATTTCAACACCAGGATTGTTTTGAGTGGAGCTGTAATCCAAAACACCTCTTTCTTGATATAACTTATTTAATTCTGTTATTAATTGACTTAGTGTAGGGTCGTTAATTCCCATTACGGCAGGAGCTATAACATCATCAAATTTGTTTTTCCCTTCAATATATTGTAATAAATATTTATAATACGCAAGTTTTTGGTCGTTTTTGTATTTCTCGCTTTGATATTCTTCTAACTTGCCATAAATTGCTTGTCCTTCGGAGCTTATATCTATTATTGTGTTATTGTTTAATCTAAATGCTTGTAAATTATCTTCTGCAAGATGCAATGAATCTACAACTCCCATTAATTGTTCGTCAATAAATTTTACGGTGTTTTCGGCTGTTTTGTTTTTTTCGTCAAGTCCCGATTGTATGTAAACATCTAATAATTTATTAAGATAATCGGCTTCTTTTTGTGCTACTTTTCCGGTTACACTTAATAAAATAATAGCAGATTTTTTATCAGAAGCTTCTAGGTTTAGTTTAGATGAATATTCATTTGCTAAACTGTGAGTATCATTAAATGTTAAATAAAATTTATCGTATTTTGTTGTGTCTTTTAATTCGTTATTTTTATATATCCAAAAGTTAAAATCTTCGCTTTCAAATTTATCGCCATATCTTAAAATGGTATCAATATCATATTTATCATTAATATGAAGTTTAACTTTTGTTTTAGATAAAATATCAATATTGATTCTATAATTTGTTATATTATTTTTTGTTGTATCTAAAACAATATAAAAAGGTCCATCTTTATATACTTCTGGTTCTCTAATTCTGCCTATTGAGTGATATGTTACATCAAAATTTAGTTCTTCTATTGTGTTTTTTGCAAGTGTGTACGATGATAAAACGCCTATTTCATTTTCCACCTCACGTTTTCTAAAACTTCTGTTTAAAAATCCTAATTGTTGAATTACACTTTCAACACCTCCAAAGGAATTATTACGGTCTTTTATTAATAAGCTTGCATTAATTTTATATGTTGGGTCGGTATATCTATTAACAAGAAATGCAATTGATAATGTAACAATTACAGCTATTGCAAACCAATACCAGTTAAAAAGGATTTTAAATAAAAACTTTTTAATGTCTATGGTATCTTCTTGTTGAATGTTGTTTTGAATATTTTCCATAATTACTTAACAAAATTTAGCACTAAAATTAAAGTTGAAATAGCCGATAACATCAATGTAACATTTAAGGTGTTAAGTTTCCAAGCTTTGTATTTTAAAGGTGCAATATATATTATATCATTTGGTTGAATATAATAATATTCTGATGATAAAATATTATTATTTGTAAGGTCAAATTTACGTGTTTCGTTTCCTTCGGGGGTTGGTCTAACAACTATAACCTCTGTTTTGTTTCCATATTCTGTAATATCTCCGGCTTTTCCAAGTGCTTCAAAAATATTTATTTTATCAGAATAATTAACAAAAGCTCCTGGTCTGCGAACTTCGCCAAGCACTGTAAATCTATAACTTATAAGTTTTAAATCGGCAATCCCATCTTTAATATATTCATTTAGTTTAGCTTGTACTGTTCTGCGAGCATCATAAACCGATTGCCCTACTAAATTAATTTTACCAAGAATTGGCAAAGCTACATTTCCAGAATCGTTAATACTATAACCGTTTACATAAAGTGATGATTGATTATTATATAAATTATACGAATTTGTTGTAGAATTTACATTAAAAACCTCGTTTATTTCTTTGTTTAAACTCAAAACCCTGATGTATAATAAATCGCCAATTTGCAGGTGATATGCAGTATCTGCGTTATTATAAACTTGAACAGTGTCGATATTAGTTTGTTGTAAATACAATGTTTTTTTTCTTGATGCACAAGATGAAAATAATACAATTGTTATTACTGATAATAGAATAAATAGTTTATTTTTATAATTCATAGTCAATAAAATATATTAACCAACAAAAATAAACAATAAAAAATTAAGAACATAATTAATATTTTCTTAATTTTACGTTTCTTTATTTTTAGACTTATGAATTTAAAAAAAAATATTATATTTATAATAGTTTTGGGTTTTATAATATCTTGTAAAAAAGCTGAAAACATATCTCCAATTCCTGCTATATCTTATTATGATATGATGGTTATAGACACAACCGAAAAATCTGATTATTTAGAAGTTTGGATTGATTTTATTGATGGCGACGGAGATATTTCTTTTTACGAGCAAGATACTGTTAAAAATATTAGATACACCTTATACGAAATGGTAAACGACAGTTTTGTTGAGGCACAAATAGCAGTTCCTCTTTTTTATGAACTCCCGTTTTATGAGCCAAAAGGCACAGATAAAGTACTTAAAGGAAAAATTAAAACAAAATTTTTTATTGACGAATTGCAATCCTTTGATACAATAATGTTTAAATGTTATATTTTTGATAGAGCTTACAATAAAAGTAATATAATTACTACCCCAACAATATTAGTTGATACCTTATAAAATTATTTTTTATGAAAGTAGAACTTAAACCAACAAGATTTGGCTTTGGCGAAGGTTTGGCAGAAATTGCTAAAACTAAAACAAATATTATAGGTTTAGGTGCTGATATAAGCTCGTCGGTTAGTTTAGATTTTTTTGCAAAACAATTTCCCGAAAGATTTTATTCCTTTGGAATTGCCGAGCAAAATATTGTAGGAGTTGCGGCAGGTTTAGCTCTTAGCGGAAAAATCCCTATTTTTTCTACTTATGCTGTTTTTGCAAGTTTGCGAGCTGCCGACCAAATAAGAATATCTTTGTGCTATAATAATTTACCTGTTATTATTGGCGGAGCACACGCAGGCATTTCGGTTGGCCCCGACGGAGCTACACATCAAGCATTAGAAGATATTGCTGTGATGCGGGTGATGCCAAATATGACAGTAATCTCGCCATGCGATGCAAACCAAACACACAAAGCAACTATTGCTGCAATAGAAAATATAAAAGGCCCTGTTTATATTCGTTTTGGACGAGAAGCAATGCCAAATTTTACAAGTTTAAATTTAGATTTTGAAATTGGCAAAGCACAAATACTAAAACAAGGAAAAGATATAACAATAATTGCTACTGGTAATTTGGTTTGGGAGGCACTTGAAGCCGCAAAGAAATTAGAAAAGAAAAATATTTCGGCAAAAGTTTTAAATATCCATACAATAAAACCTATTGACAAAGAAGCAATTATAAACGCAGCAAAAGAAACAGGAAAGATTATTACTGCCGAAGAACATCAAATAATTGGTGGCTTGGGTAGTGCTGTTGCCGAAGTGCTATCAGAAAATCACCCTGTGCCTATTAAAATGATAGGTATAAACGATAGCTTTGGCGAATCGGGAAACGCCTCCGAATTAATGGATAAATATGGCTTACGAAGCAAAGATATTGTTAAGTTTGCTGAGGAATTATTATATACTCAAACCACATAGTTTTTCGGGTTTTCTACTTTTTCTTTTCCCTTTTTTCTTCATTTAAATTTATAAGCGTAACATA
>CAZRWZ010000204.1:0-4827 GCA_964603745.1 uncultured Bacteroidaceae bacterium
TCTAAGGTCTAAAATCTAATATCTTTAGTTTGTTTTTGATTGCAAATATTTATAAATTCCCGAAAAGCTAAATGAATTGAGTATAATTAACAACAATTTATTATCTTTGTGAGCTAAAAAAATGAGAATAGTATCTCTTTTTTGTTGTAATTAAAAAAAATAAAAAATATGTTTGATAATTTATCCGAAAGATTAGAGAAATCGTTTAAAATATTAAAAGGTGAAGGCAGAATTACCGAAGTTAATGTTGCAGAAACACTTAAGGACATTCGTAGAGCATTATTAGATGCCGATGTTAACTATAAAACTGCAAAAGATTTTACAACAAATGTAAAAGAAAAAGCACTTGGTCAAGATGTATTAAACTCGGTTAAACCGGGTCAAATGTTAACCAAAATTGTTCACGACGAGTTAGCAGAGCTAATGGGTGGTACAAAGGTTGATATTAATATAACATCTAAACCATCAATAATATTAATAGCCGGTTTGCAAGGTTCAGGTAAAACAACCTTTACAGGAAAATTAGCAAATCTGTTAAAAACAAAAAAAGCTCGTAATCCATTGTTGGTAGCAGGCGATGTTTACCGTCCGGCTGCGATAGAGCAGTTAAAAGTATTAGGCGAACAGGTTAATGTACCTGTTTATACCGAAGAAGGAAATAATAATCCTGTAGAGTTAGCAAAAAACGGTGTTAAAAAAGCCAAAGAAGATGGCAACGATATAATTATTATTGATACCGCTGGTCGTTTGGCAGTGGACGAGGCAATGATGAACGAGATTACAGCAATTAAAAAAGCTGTAAACCCCGACGAGATTTTGTTTGTTGTTGATTCAATGACAGGTCAAGACGCTGTTAATACTGCAAAAGAATTTAACGATAGATTAGATTTTGACGGAGTTGTTCTTACAAAATTAGATGGTGATACAAGAGGCGGAGCAGCACTTTCTATCCGTACAGTTGTAAACAAACCAATTAAGTTTGTTGGTATGGGCGAAAAAATGGACGCATTAGATGTTTTTCACCCCGAACGTATGGCCGATCGTATTCTTGGTATGGGAGATATTGTTTCGCTTGTAGAAAAAGCCCAAGAACAATACGACGAAGAAGAAGCCAGAAAACTACAAAAGAAAATTGCTAAAAATCAATTCGATTTCAACGATTTTATATCTCAAATACAACAAATTAAGAAAATGGGTAACCTAAAAGACCTTGCCGGAATGATACCTGGTGTAGGAAAAGCTCTTAAAAATGTTGATATTGATGATGACGCTTTTAACGGAATAGAAGCAATAATAAAATCTATGACACCCGACGAAAGAAGCAACCCTACAATAATAAACGGAAGCAGAAGAAAAAGAATAGCTACGGGAAGTGGAACTAATATACAAGAAGTCAATCGTTTAATAAAACAATTCGACGAAACAAGAAAAATGATGAAAATGCTTTCAGGAGCAGGAAATATGAAAAAAATGATGCGAAATATGCCTCGACAATAATTTATTCTTGGCATTTTTGTGTGAAATTACAATCTAATTGCTATCTTTGAAGGCAATTTTTAATAATATTAGAATTTAAAATAGAATGGCAAAAGCACATACATTTCATATCCCGGTAATGGGAATAGGATTTACAATAGACACACCGTTAAAAGTTTCTAAGTTTGGAATAGATTCTGTTATTTCGTTGGTAGATGATATGCTTGCAGAAAAAATAAGAAAAATGTATTGCGAAAAATTTAACTTACCATACCAAGAAATTACAAATAAAAATGATGATTTTAGAGCAAAACGCTTTACATCTTATCTTAATTTAATTAATGATTTAGCAGAAAAAGCATTTGAAGACTTAAAAACAAAAGGTAGCGAAGTTAAAGAATATATTAATTTATTACCCGATACATCAGAGATTAAAAAAGAATTTAAAGTTTTAACTAACAAGTATTTTAATGTTGATGAAATAAGCTCTTGGGTTAATAAAAACCTATCAATTGGAAGCATTGATGTAAATATCATGACAAAAGTTGATAAAGAAAATTATAAAAAAGGTGAGAAATTACCAATAGAATATAACGATGCTTTTGCTGCTGTAAGAGGATATGCTCAGAGTAACTTAAAATCTTCTTTAGTACTTTCGGCAGGAATGAACCCACGCTTATATGGATATATGGAAGAGTTTGAAGATTTTTATCCAAACGAAAATGGCGAGATTAAAAAGAAAATAGTTTTAAAGGTTAGCGATTATCGTTCTGCATTAATTCAAGGACGCTTTTTTGCTAAAAAAGGTTTGTGGGTTTCGGAATACAGAATAGAATCTGGTTTGAATTGTGGAGGACATGCCTTTGCAACTGACGGTTTTCTTATGGGAGCAATATTAAAAGAATTTAAAAATAACAAAGAAGAACTTCATAATTTAGCAAATGATGTTATAAAACAAGCACTTATAAATAAAAATAAAACTATTCCGAAAAAAGAATTAGAATTTAGAATAACTGCTCAAGGTGGTGTGGGAACACATGAAGAACATGAATTTTTAATGGATTATTATGGAATAGATAAAGTTGGTTGGGCATCACCATTTTTATTAGTTCCCGAAGTATCAAATGTAGATGCTGCAACCAAAGAGAAGCTGATTTCTGCAAAAGAAAAAGATTTATATGTAAGCGACGTTTCTCCATTAGGTGTTAAATTTAACAGTTTAAGAAACAATACTAAAGATATTGAAAAAAATGAATTTATAGCCGAAGGAAAAGCTGGGAGTGCTTGTCCTAAAAGATATTTAATTTCTAATAAAGATTACACAGAGAAACCTATTTGCACTGCATCTCGTCAATTTCAGAAAATCAAGATAAATGAATTAGAAACTAAAGCATTATCAGAAGAAGAATACAAAAAAGAATTTCATAAAATAACCGAAAAAGAATGTATTTGTGTTGGACTAGGAACTGCTGCTTTAATGGTTAATGATTTAGATACTAAAATGGAAGGTCATGGCGTTTCAATTTGTCCAGGACCTAACCTAGCTTATTTTTCTAGAGAGATGAGTATGAAAGAAATGATTGATCATATTTATGGTAGAACAAATGTTATTTCGAGAAACGATAGACCAAATTTATTTGTAAAAGAACTAAATATTTATTTAGAATTTTTGAAAGAAAAAATACAAGATGCCGAAAAATCTATGACAGTTAGTCAAGAAAAGTATTTAAAAGCCTTTTCAAAAAATTTAAATGATGGAATAGAGTATTATCAATCATTATTTACTGATGTTAAGAATAAATTTGACGACATTAAAGCTAATATTTTAAATGATTTAGAAAACAATAAAATAATATTAGAAAAGATGTTTGTGCAAATTGAAAACTTATCTGTTAGTAGTAAATAAATATTGTGTTTTAAAATATAATCTTATATCCGCAGGTTTAGTTTTAAAATAGTAATAGTCAGGGCTTCACTATTTAAATTAAAGTGAGACTGATTAATATTTAACAACTTATAAACTAACAGAGTGAAACCCTGACTTGCGGATTTTAGGTATAATAAAAATCACATAGCTTTTTGGGGTTTTTATATCAATTATGAAATAAATTGATTTATAAGTTTATATTGATTCCTTATCATTTTTTGTTTATACATTTAATCACATAGCTTTTCAGGTTTTCTACTTTTTCTTTTCCCCTTTTTTATTCGCAAAAAAATCTAATAAGCTAAAAACATTGAGTATATTTTGTGTTGTTTTAGAAAAAGAGTAAAAAGTATTTTATAATTTAGCCAACTAAATTTTTTGTTGTAATGATTAATAAAAATATACAAGAAGCATATAAAATACTTGATGGTATTGAGCTAGAAAGAGAACTAATTGATACATTATCGGAACTAAAAGGGGACGATGTGCTTGATTTACTTTCGCTTGCAAACAAAGTTAAAAATAAATTTTCTCCAAATACGCATGTTTGCACAATAATGAATGTGAAATCAGGTATGTGTAGCGAAGATTGTAAATTTTGTTCTCAATCTTTACACAATAATGCCGAAATAGAACGATATCCACTTGTTTCTAACAAAGATATATTAAGTACAGTAAAGGAAGCTTATAAAGCAGATATAAGAACATTTGCTCTTGTAACAAGTGGTACAGGTTATAAGAAAAAGGATAATCCTGAATTTAAAAAACTAATGAATGCTATTGATATAATTCACAAAGAATTACCTAACAAAAATGTTTGTGCGTCAATAGGAATGTTAAGCGAAGAAACTGCTTTGGAATTATCAAAACATAATATAGCAAACTATAATATTAACTTACAAACCTCTGTAGATATATACGGTAAGTTAATATCATCAACACATACAAGCCAAGATAGAATAGCAACAATTAAACTTTTAAAGAAAAATGGTATTAGAGTTTGCTCTGGTGGAATAATAGGTGTAGGCGAGAGTATGAAAGATAGAATTGATATGGCTTACACTTTAAAAGAATTAGATGTGAATGTTATTCCGCTAAATGTTTTAGTACCAATTAAAGGAACACCGCTAGAAAATCAAAAAGATATACCTGTTTACGAAATAGCAAAAACTTTTGCTATATACAGGTTGCTAAATCCTACAAAATACATAAAATTTGCTGCCGGCAGAGAAACAAAAATGCGCGATTATCAAGCATTATTAATGCTTTCGGGAGCAAATGGCTATTTAACAGGTGGCTATTTAACAACTCGTGGCAGAAATACCGATGATGACGAGGATTTTAGACGGGAAATTGAAATGTTTTAAATTGTAATTAGGGTCTGCTGAAAAGCTCTGAGGTGTATTAGATTTTTATATTCTGAA
>CAZRWZ010000205.1:0-4821 GCA_964603745.1 uncultured Bacteroidaceae bacterium
TATATTATAAATCGGCTCTTGCCCAAACAGAGCAAAAGAACTAAATAATAATATTGTTATTAGTTTTTTTATTTTATAAGTATCTAAGTCCACCATTAATTGTTCTACCTCTTCTATTTTTGCTAAAATAATAATAAATTCCCACTTGATGAAATTGAGCTGTTTTATTTATTATATTATCTTGTAAAATAGCAAAATGATAATCTATCTGTATTTCATTAAGTTGTAAATTCACACCTAAAGCATAAATGTCATTATAATTTGAAAGGTATTTGTAATTTCCATATAAAGAAAACATGCCTAAGTTCACTTTTAAATCAAAACCAAAATAATATAACATCTTAAAATAATAATCTAAATCAACTGGATTAAAAAGAAATTCGTTTTGATAAGAATATAAAATAACCGATGAAAAACGTCCAAATTCGTTTCTTATAAATGCTGTGTATTTTATTGGTATTTTATCATTTGTTAAAGGTAAGTTTGGCGTATTTAAGTGATTAAAAGATAAAGCAATACTTTGCCCTTTGTACTTAAGAAATGAACTTACACCAATATTGAAATTCTGACTATTAAATGATAATTCAGTATTAATTGGAGTAACAAAAGAATATGGTGTTTGCAAATCTATATAATCAATATTTGAATTAATAAAACCCATATTTACAGCAAAATATAGATTAAAACTATCAGTAGATATAATATTGTAATTTATTATTCCATCAAATCCTGAAATATTGTTACACTTACTTAGGTAAGTATATTTTGCATTAAATCCTACGGCTATTTTATACCTTAAATTTGTATTAATGTACAGATTTGTATGGTTGTTTATTTTATCATTATTATAAAATTCAAAACTATTATTTAATTTAATACTTGTTGTTTTGTGTGGTTTATATGCATAATTTAATAAGTCTGAACTTCCTCTATTATAAATCGGCTCTTGAGCAAAGCTAATAATTGTTATCAGAAATAACATTTTAAACAATAAATATTTCATCTGTTTTGTAATTTAATTTTTAGGAGTTAAAATTAACAAACTCGCCAAGAGGACGAGGTCTAATTTAAAGAACAACTCTGTTCTCCGCAAACGGTTGGGGAATTAAATAGAGTTTGTCTATAAAGTCCGATTTTTGCGTTGTTGCTCAAAATCTAAATCCTCAAATACCTTAGTATTCTGCGGTTTGAAATTCTCACAGGCTTTAACCGACTGAAAGGAGCTCACGAACACAAGAAATATTATAAAGTGAGTAAACTCGAACTTTATAGTTCAATCTCTTGACTTTATGAACAGACCCTAAATATCCCAATGTGATTAAAACGCAAATAAAATAAACTTATTGCATACTCAATTGTTGAAAAACTAATTTTCAGAACTCTCACCCTTAATTATAAAACAAATAAAATTATTAATTGTAATGTATCATTGCTAAAACTTATATGCTCTTATATTCCTTATATGGTTTAGTTTAATGTTGTTCTATTGTTAAATGTAATCAGAAAAAGCAGAGGTATTTCTAATTATCCAAAATAAAATAATTACTACAAATATTAAGATTATAGCTTTTTTTCCAAAAAAGAATTTTCTCCATTTAATTATTTTTGCATTAGGATTTTTAACTAAATCGAAAATAAAACCAGTAATAATATAAGGGATTGCAAAAACTAAAAGGATATTTTCCGATATAGCTGTTTTTATATCAAGATTTAATAAGGAATGAATAGCCATTTGCGAACCGCAACCCGGACATTTATACCCGGTTAATTCGTGAAAAATACATTTAGGAAAATAATTACTATCGCTAGGATTAAAAATTTTGTATATTATGATTAATCCTGTTAAAGCAATAAAAATAGCTCCCCATTTTATAAATTTATTAGAAATACTCACTTGTGTAAATAATGTATATTTTTTCAAATATATACATTATTTTTTTAAACTCAATTAATATTTCAAAGCTAACTTTATAAAAAAATTATACTTTTGTGTCTTTCAAAATTAATGTAGTTGAATAGATTAAAAAAAATATTATTACTTAATGTTGTTGTTTTTTGTGTAGGAGTTATTTCTGCACAGAACAAACAAAAAACAGAACATTTATATTTTTTTAATTACGAGCTTTATACTGGTAAGTTTGTAGAAAACAGCCATGTAAGCAACGATTTTTTTCCAAATAATTATGTGTCATACGATTTAAAATTTGGAGTAAAAACATTTGGAAAAAAATATTGGCATGAAAGTTTAAACTACCTTAGTTATGGTTTTGGAATTAATCATTCCTTTATGAATACTGATGTTTTAGGAAATCCATTTGCAGTTTATGTTTTTTTAAATGGACCTTTTTTTACCTATAAAAAGTTTTCTGTAAATTATGAGTTTAATAACGGAATAAGTTTTAATAAACAACATTATAATGAAGAAACAAATCCGAATAACGATTTAGTTGGCTCATTAATAAATTATTATGCAAATATTAGAATGCTAATGCGTTATCAAATAAACCAACGATTTGATATTGATGCAGGAGTACATTTATTGCATAACTCTAACGGTGCATTTGCTTTACCAAACTATGGATTAAATACTTATGGTATCAGTATGGGGTTGAAATATTATTTTACAGATACAAAAACAGATACTAAATTTATAAGAAAAGAAAACACGGTATTTATAGGCGATATTCCTAAGTTTAAAAAGAATATTTGGTCAGGTTTTTTTGTATTAGGGGCAAAAATGGCAGCAACACCAAATAATAATTCGCCCTTGTATCCAATGTGGTCTGTTGTAGCAAATTATCATAGACGTTATTCTATATCTGGAAGTTATGGTGCTGGTATAGACGCTTTGTACGATGGAACAGTTCATACTTTTAAAGGATATGAAAATGTAACTGAGTTTGAAAAGATATTTTATGGAATACACTTATCACACATAATTTATATTAGTAAATTTAGCATAGTAACACAGCTTGGAGTTTATGTGAACGAACAAAGTATAAAAGATTTAATATGGGCTCGTTTGTCTATTAGATACCATTTTATCAAAAATATATTTGTACAATCTAATTTTAAAACAAAAGATGGTTTGCGTGCCGATTTTATTGGAATTGGTGTGGGAGCTTCTTTTTAGATTTTGATTTAATCGCAATTAGGATATTAACAATTAGCCATTTAACCATAGAATCATTTAATCATAGAACCACATTTGGTTTTAAAACATTATTAACTAACTTTGTATTAGAAAATAAAACCTAATCTAAGTTAATCAAAAATAATTTATTATGAAAAAACAATTATTCTTTTTAGTAATTTTAGCTGTTGTATTTAATTCTCTAGCTCAAAATGTAACTGGGTATGGTACAGTGTGTTCTTCAAATAATCTTGTTATTCCAAATGCGATAATTAAAATATCGCCAATTTCTGATGCTACTACTGTATATCAATACATTGCTGATAAAAATGGAAACTACTATTATGATTTTCCTGAGAATGGAAACGATTATGTTTTTAAGATTTTCCCATCAAATCAAACCTTACAATTTAATAATTATGAAACAAATTTGTCTTTAACAACAGGTGTTAATAATCTTATTTTAAACGAAGTAGAATTAACAAATTCAAATGGTATAAAACTAACAGTTATAGATATAGACGGAAATCCAGTGCCTGATGCAAAAGTTTTAGTTTATAATACTAAAAGAAAATTTAGAATTGATTCTTGTAGTATTGCAAAACCTATTTACACCGACGCTAATGGACAGGTTGAACTACAATCTTTATTACCAATAAAATATTGGTTTAACATCAAAAAAGATTTTATGAACAATAGATTTACGGTTAAAAATACTACCACAGCTATTGATACTACTCAAATTACTAATTTTGATGTAACAATTAGAGATTTAACACAAAACGAATTATCTTTATGTGGATTGTGCGATAACAAAGTTTGGGTAACAGACTCCATGGTAATTTTTGGAAATTCGCAAGAATACGATGCCGATTCTAAATTATTATCGGACGGCACTTGGTGGGATTCAAACGGAAATCACGGCTTTTGGTGGTTTAATTCCGATGAAACTACTTTAACTTACGATTACGATTCTTCAAGTACAAATGCAGGTGGAACTCAAGTTGAAGCAACAAATTTAATCATTACAGACACAAGTTTTATTGGAGATATGCAAATGTCAGGTATTAATATAACTTATTATATGTCGATGTATCACGATACTACAAATTTTAATTTAAATGTTAATGATACAACTATTTATATAGGTGCAGGAGAAGAAATTACTTTAAATCCAGAAGATTTATATTTAACTTATAATTGGAATTTTAATTATATTCTATCTTTAAACCCAAACACTTTTGATGAAACAAATGTAGGTAGCAACGATGTGCAAGTTAAACTGTTAAATAGATGTGGTGAAAGTGAATCACGATTAATGCATGTTAATATTGTTTTAACAGTTGATGTAGAAACAATATCAAAAAATGATTTTAAAGTTTATCCGAATCCTGCAAAGGAGATTTTAAATATTACAAGCCAAAATGATTTAATACAAACTGTTGAAATTATTGATATTACGGGCAAACAAGTTAAATTTTTGCAAGTTAACAAAGCACAATTTAGTATTGATATTGCAGATTTAAAACAAGGAATTTATTTTATAAAACTTAATACTGCAAAAGGAATATCTACTCAGAAACTGCTTGTTGACTAAAATTTATTTGTGTAAATTCCTGAGAACTAGGTGCATTTATTAATAACAATATTCTCATAATTGAAATAAAAAACTTAAGCTTATTTATTTT
>CAZRWZ010000206.1:0-4793 GCA_964603745.1 uncultured Bacteroidaceae bacterium
ATTAAGTAGCTTTGTAACAACTTGTTATGCGTTTCTCAGTAGACCCTATTTAGAACAAGATTGTTTTTATAAAATAAAAAAGGAAAAGAAAAAAAACCGAAAAGTTATGTGATTTGAGTATATGCTTGTATTTTATAAAAAACCGAAAAACCTGTTAAACAAAATGTTTTTATTTACAAATATTATAATACAATTAAATATCTTTGCATCATTAATTTTTAAGCATTTAAATAAATAATTTTTTATTAAAATATATTTTGATGAACAAAATAAATATGGTTGACCTAAAAGGTCAATACAATAAAATTAAAAGCGAAGTTGATAAAGCAATAATAAATGTTTTAGACACAACAGCTTACGTTAATGGACCAGAGGTTCAAAATTTTCAAAAAAATTTAGAGAATTATCTTGGAGCTAAGCACGTTATACCCTGTGCAAATGGTACAGACGCATTGCAAGTTGTTATGATGGCACTTGGTTTAAAACCTGGAGATGAGGTTATAACTTCTAACTTTACATTTGTTGCAACAGTTGAGGTTATCGGTTTACTTGGTTTAACCCCTGTTTTGGTTGATGTTGACCCTGATACTTTGAATATCTCGCCAGAAGCTATAGAAAAAGCTATCACACCAAAAACTAAAGCAATTGTGCCTGTGCATTTATTCGGACAAGCTGCTCCAATGGAAGAAATTATGGCTATTGCCGAAAAACATAATCTTTTTGTAATTGAAGATACAGCACAAGCAACTGGTGCTGAGTATAAATTTAATGATGGAACTGTAAAAAAATGTGGAACAATAGGTAATGCAGGTGCTACATCATTTTTTCCATCTAAAAACTTAGGTGCTTATGGCGATGGTGGTGCAGTTTTTACTAATGATGACGAACTTGCAAAAACACTTCGTTCTGTTGTAAACCACGGAATGACAGTGCGTTATTATCACGACCACGTAGGAGTAAACTCACGTTTAGATAGTATTCAAGCAGCAGTTTTAAATGTAAAACTTGCTCATTTAGATGAATATAACGATGCTCGTAGAAAAGCTGCCGATGCTTACGATAAAGCATTTGCTAATCACCCAAAAATTAAAACACCGTCACGATATGAAAAATCAAATCATATTTTCCATCAATATACTTTGGTGTTAAATGATGTTGATAGAGAAGGATTACAAAACTTTGTACAAGAACGTGGAATTCCTGCACCAATTTATTATCCTGTGCCATTGCATTTGCAAAAAGCTTATGCCGACCCAAGATATAAAGAAGGTGATTTTCCTGTAACAGAACATCTGTGCAAAACAGTAATTTCTTTACCAATGCACACCGAACTTGATGCAGAACAAATTGAGTTTATCACAAGTTCTGTTCTTGAATTTATAAATAAATAATATTGAACGTTTAATTTTTATATGGAAAGTTACTCTAGCTCCCCCTTTTAAGGGGGTGGGGGGATTTAAAAATTCAATATTTTAATATTAAATAATTATGAACAAAGACTATTTCGCTCACGAAACAGCAGTAATAGATGAAAACTGCAATATTGGAAAAGGAACAAAAATATGGCATTTTTCTCATATTATGAGTAATTGCACAATGGGAGAAAATTGCAATATAGGTCAAAATGTTGTAGTTTCGCCCGAAGTTGTTTTAGGTAAAAATGTTAAAATTCAAAACAATGTGTCAATATACACAGGTGTAACTTGCGACGATGATGTTTTTCTTGGTCCTTCAATGGTGTTTACAAATATTGTAAACCCACGTAGTGCAGTGGTTCGCAAAGGTGAATATTCTAGAACACATGTTGGCAAAGGAGCTTCTATAGGAGCAAATGCAACAATTGTTTGTGGTCACGATATTGGTAAATTTGCCTTTATTGGTGCTGGTGCAGTGGTTACAAAAACTGTTAAAGATTATGCCCTTGTTGTTGGTAATCCTGCAAAGCATGTGGGGTGGATGAGTGAATATGGTCATCGTTTAAATTTTGATAATGATAATATTGCTATATGTTCGGAAAGTAATGAAAAATATAAACTTGAAGGAGATACAGTTATAAAACTTTAAATAAATATATAATGTTAGAACAATTAAAAAACAAAGAAACTAAACTTGCTGTAATTGGCTTAGGATATGTAGGTTTGCCAATAGCATTAGAGTTTGCAAAAAAGATTAAGGTTGTAGGTTTTGATATAAAGCCTGATAGAGTAGAATTAATGAAGCAAGGAATTGACCCTAGCGACGAATTGGTTAAAAAAGATTTTGAGAATTGTGATATTCTTTTCACTCATAATATTGAAGATTTAAAAGATGTAACATTTTTTATAATTGCTGTACCAACACCAATTGACGATCATAATTTACCAGATTTAACACCTGTAATAAAAGCATCGGAAACTGTTGCAAAGGTTCTTAAAAAAGGCGATTATGTAGTTTACGAAAGCACAGTTTATCCAGGTGCAACCGAAGAAGATTGTGTTCCTGTTCTTGAAGATATTTCGGGATTAAAATTTGTTGATGATTTTAAAGTAGGATTTTCGCCAGAGCGTATAAATCCAGGTGACCGTGAGCATACTCTTACAAAAATTGTAAAAGTTGTATCGGGTTGCGACCAAGAATCATGCGATGTTATTTCGGGTACTTACGAAATGATTATTGAAGCAGGTGTACACCGTGCAGGTTCTATAAAAGTTGCCGAGGCAGCAAAAATTATCGAGAATACTCAACGTGATGTTAATATTGCTTTGATGAACGAACTTTCAATAATTTTTGGCAAGATGGGCATCAATACATTTGATGTGCTACAAGCAGCAGGAACAAAATGGAATTTCTTGAAATTCTTCCCTGGTTTAGTTGGTGGACATTGTATTGGTGTTGATCCTTATTATTTATCGTACAAAGCAAAGGAATATGGTTATCATCCACAGATTATTGATAGCGGACGATTTGTAAACGATAGCATGGGCGGTTATGTAGCAAAACAAACTGTGAAACAAATACTTGCAAAAGACAAGAACATTAAAGGTTCGCGAGTTTTGGTAATGGGAATGACTTTTAAAGAAGATGTTACTGATATAAGAAATTCTAAAGTAATTGATGTAATTAAAGAATTGCAAGACTATACTGTAAGCGTTGATGTTGTTGATGCTTACGCCGATGCTGCTGAGGTAAAAGCTGAATATGGTGTTGAGTTAATATCAGAGCCAAACGGAAAATACGATGCTGTTGTGGTTGCCGTAAATCATAAGCCATATAAAGATTTAACAGAAGATTATTTTCACTCTTTAACAAGTGATGATGGTGTTGTAGTTGATGTTAAAGGAATTTATAGAGGAAAAATAAACAAGCTTGCTTATTGGAGTTTGTAAATTTGTTTTAAAAATACAAAAAAGCAGTTTTATTAATTTGGAGCTGCTTTTTTATTTTTAGTTTCAAGAAAAATTAATGTACTTTTGTAAAAAGAGAATAATATAATGGATAGCACACATAGAATAAATGTAAAATCAGAGATAGGTAAGCTAGAAACAGTTATTTTACATCGTCCCGGAGTAGAAATTGAAAGAATGACTCCTGAAAATACCGAAAAAGCATTGTTTAGCGATATTTTAAATCAAGAAATTGCAAACAAAGAGTATGACGAGTTTGAAGGCGTGCTTAAAAAAGTAGCAAAAACTTTAGAAGTAAAAGATTTATTAGCTGATATTCTTGAAGATAAGAAAATCCGTACAGAAATTATTGATAATGTATTTGATAGCGAAAACTTAAGTTTTGGCAAGGAATATTTTAATGATTTTTCAAACGAAAAACTTGCAAAATCTCTTATCGAAGGAATGCAGATAAACGAAGATTATTCTGACGAAAGATATGCTTTAAAGCCGCTTTATAATTTCTTTTTCACACGTGATGCTTCCATTTCTGTATATGACAAAGTATTGATTGGCAAAATGGCAAACCAAGTTCGTGATAGAGAAGCAATGATTATGGATAATATTTTCAGAAACCATAATTATTTTAAAGCCGAAACAATGAATCCTATAAACGAAACTAATTCATCAATCACAATTGAAGGAGGCGATGTTCTGATAGCCAGAGAGGATATTCTGTTAATTGGTGTTGGTGGCAGAACAACAAAACAAGGTATAGATTTTATTGTAAATCAGTTTAAAAATAAAAACCACACACAACATATTATTTTGCAAGAACTACCTCTTTCGCCAGAGTCGTTTATTCATTTAGATATGGTTTTCACCTTGTTAGATAATGATAAATGTATGGTTTATTCTCCACTTATTTTAGAGAAAAATAATTACGAAACAATACATATTACTATTGATGGCGACAATATAAAAAAACAAAAAGAAGATAATTTACTATCTGCTTTAAAAAAATTAGGAATAGATTTAAAACCTGTTTATTGCGGAGGAACAACAGATAATTGGACACAGCAACGTGAACAATGGCACAGCGGAGCTAACTTTTTTGCATTTGCTCCGGGCAAAGTTATTGGTTATAGCAGAAATGTGCATACAATAGCAGAAATGAATAAAAATGGCTTTGATGTGCTAAAAGCCAAAGACATTATAAGTGGCAAACTTAATCCTGACGATTATAAATCGTGTGTTATAACTATTGATGGAGCCGAACTGCCTCGTGGTGGTGGTGGTGCTCGTTGTATGACAATGCCTGTGCGTAGAGAAGACAATTACTAATTGATAATTAATAATTGATAATTAATAATGTGTAATTAGGGTCTGCTGAAAAGCTCTGAGGTGTATTAGATTTTTATATTCTGAAAT
>CAZRWZ010000207.1:0-4783 GCA_964603745.1 uncultured Bacteroidaceae bacterium
TTAAACTCTACCCGGATAAATATTTAGGGCTTCTGCCAAACACTCAACAGCATTGCCAAGGTCTTCTTTTTTAAGAACATAAGCAATTCTTATTTCTTGTTTTCCTAAACCTTTTGTAGAATAAAAACCTGTTGCAGGAGCTACCATTATAGTTTGTCCGTTATGTTCAAAATCTTCTAAAAGCCATTGTGCAAATTTATCGGAATCATCAATCGGAAGTTTAATAACAGCATAAAAAGCTCCTTTTGGCATTGGGCAAACAACTCCTGGAATTTCTCTTAATTTTTCAACTAAAAAATTTCTTCTGTCGATATATTCGTTGTAAACTTCTTCGAAATATTCTGCAGGAGTATCAAGCGAGGCTTCGCCAACAATTTGCCCGTAAGATGGTGGGCTTAAACGAGCTTGAGCAAATTTTAATGCAGTTTTTATAACCTCTTTGTTTTTTGTAATCATTGCTCCAATTCTAACACCACACTCGCTGTATCTTTTTGATACACTGTCCATTAATATTACATTGTTTTCTATATCTTCTAAATACATTGCCGAAAAGTGTTTTTCTCCATCGTAACAGAATTCGCGATATACCTCATCAGAAAATAAATACAAATTGTTTTCTTTAATAATATGGCTTAATTTACGAAGTTCTTCTTCGGAATACAAATATCCGGTAGGGTTGTTAGGATTACAAATTACAATACCTTTAGTTTTTTCATTAATAAGCTTGTTAAATTCCGAAATATCTGGCAAAGCAAAACCGTCTTCAATTTTAGATGTGATAGGTACAACTTTTATTCCTGCCGATACTGCAAAACCATTATAGTTAGCATAAAACGGTTCGGGAATAATAACTTCGTCGCCAGGATTTAAACAAGATAAAAAAGCAAATGTAATTGCTTCTGAACCACCTGTTGTAATTAAAATATCATCTTCATCAACATGTATATTAATGTTTTGATAATACTTTGCCAATTTCTGACGATACGATATATTACCGGCAGAATGACTATACTCTACAACTTTTATATCAGAATTTCTGATAGCATTTAATGCAATATCAGGTGTTTTAATATCGGGTTGACCAATATTTAAATGATACACTTTTGTTCCTCTTTTTTTTGCATGTTCTGCAAATGGAACTAATTTTCTTATTGGAGATTCAGGCATCTCCATTCCTCTTTTCGAAATACTTAACATAATATGCTCGTTTAATTATTTTTTACAACAACACCTTTTATATAAACAATATATGGCGATGTTACTGCGTTTGAATATATTTTAATTGATTTTTGAAATTTCCCTATCTCATCGGCTTTATAAACCACAGTTATATTTGCGGTTTTTTTTGGCTTTATTGGTTGCTCTGGTTTATCGGCAATTGTGCAACCACATGAGCTTTCTAATTTTTGAATTACTAATGGTTTTTTTCCTACATTTTTAAATTCAAATAAATATGTTGCATCATTTCCATATTTTATTTTGCCAAAATTATGAATTGATTTTTCAAACATTATTTCAGCTTTTAATTTTGATTTAGCATTTTCTTCTTGTGAAAATACATTGTTTATCAATAAAATAAAAATAAATATATGGATAATAGATTTCATTTATTTTTTTGTTATATATTTATGCAAACTTATAGTTTAGTTTAGCAAGTTGCAAGAAATTAGAGCTAATTTTTAAAAGTTCTATTTAGTGTCGTCCATAAAGTCCGATTTCTGCGTTACGCTTGTTTGAAAAATGGTCATTTACATATGTAAATTCACATTTTTCAAGCTACGCAAGCTCAATGTCATTAAGTTAAGGATATTGTCGTCATTGCGAACGAGGAACGAGTTCGGCAACGGCGAAGCCCTCAATAAAGTTAATCTCTTGACTTTATAGACAGACCCTACTTAATTTCTTTTCCCCAAATTAATTTTTTTCCAAAACCTAAACGATTATCTGTCATTTTAATAAATTTTAGCTCTACTGCCCAAAGCGAAGTTGTTTTTAAAATTGCATATGGAAAGCGTTTAAGATAAAATTTATTTGCTTTTTTATAGTAATCATCTGTTATTTCAGTAATTACACCATTAAATTGAATGCCTTGTATTTTACCAATTTGTTTGGTTTCTAAAACAATACTTCCTGCAACAGTATTGTTTTCTACAGTGTCGGATATATGTCTTGTAGATTTATCTGATGTAAAAATAAGTGTTTTGTTTGCTTCGTCAAAAGCATAAAAACAATTTGCACAATATGGAATGTTATTATTTGACACAGAAATAGTCAAAACATGATGTTCTTTTATAAATTCTATAATTTTTTTATCTAACATTAAATATTATTTTAATCCCAATAGTGATATTTAATTCAAAACTCTTCTTAGGGTGTTTTTTAATTTGTCTGGTGTTGGTGCCGAAGTCATAATTATTCTTCCGTAAGGGTCTATTAGGATATATTTAGGAATAACATCTGCTTGAAAAACTTTTCGTATATTTTTATTATAACCATAATGTAAAAAGTCCCAATCATAAGCATTCTCTTTTCTAAATTCTCGCATTTCTTTTACTGTACCGTTTATAACTATGGTAACAAAATCTAGTTGAGCCGAAAATTTATCTTTTAGCACTTGTATCATTTCCATATCTTTTTGGCAAGGCACACAATTTGTCATTGTAATACATAAATAAACGTATTTATCTTCGTAAAACCCAAGGTTTGTTTTTATACTATCTTGATCGTATAGGGCAATATCCGGTATTTTATCACCATTTAAGAGTGTGTTTTTGGGATTGAATTTTTTAATAATATTTAATCCAATTTCTCTATGTTCAGGTATCTTTGTTAAAATAATTATTGAATCTAATGTTTGGTATAACTGAGCTTTTGGGTATCTCACAAATGTTTTTGGTACATTATCTAACAAAGCATCATGTATTCCTTTTAGTACAATTAGCTCTTGCAATGTGTCGTTATCAAAAGCTATTTCTTTGCTTAAAGTTCGCTTAAGTTTTTTAATACTTTTTGCTTTTTCAATATTAGAACGAATATCTTTTCCTTTGGTTTCAAAAGCATAATAATATAAAAAATCTTGAAATAAATTATTAAATAACTCCATGTATGCAAAATTGTTATACAGAATGGGTTTGTTTTTATAATAATATTCCGACATAACTTTGTAGTTTCTTGCAGAACCAATAAAGCTAAGCTCTATCATTCTGTATCTTATATAGTTACTAAAGAACTTATCTTTGTTATCAACAAAAACCTTTTTTATAAAAATATAAAAAGAATCGGGTTTCATTCTGTTATGATACAAATCGGAAAAGTTATCTTTTAAATATTTTTCATAAATATCGTCGAAAAGTCTGATATTAATATTTAACATATCTTTTTTTGGCGACATAATTCCAATTAATGCTTCTTTGTATCTGAAATATGGATTTAATTCGTCGGCCGTAGTTTTTTCTTTTTTTGGTGGTAAATCTATAATATAGTTTTCCCCAGGTTTAACATACATTTCGGCTTTGTATATGCCCATATACATATAGATATAACTTATATTATTAACTTTAATATTTACAGAAAACTTGCCCGATTTATCGGGTACTATATAGTTTAAAACCTTTGTGTTATAGGTTATAAAATCGGTATATGTTAGTATTTTGATACTATCACCCGAAAAATCTTTTGCTGTACCGCTAAGGTTTACAGTTTGTGCTCCTGCCAATATAGTAAGCAGAAGAAGAAAATTTATAAAAGCATACTTCATACCTGTAATTAACGCAATTTTATTATTAATCTTGTGTTAGATTGCGAAATTATTATAATTAATTGATATATTCCAAAATATGACAATTTTTTAATTCCAATTTATATATTTAATTTCTACAATGCTTGTGATAATCTTGTTAATTTAGTAAGCTTCTAAAAATAAGCCTTCTTTAATATTGTTTTGTGTAGTTTTTGTAAAATAAATTTGTAGTTTTGATAAATAATATTTTTTATGAAATTTAATTTTAATGCATATAAACCAAAGAACAAATTAAGCCCCGAAAGAGGTAGGATATTAATATCTGAGCCACTTTCGCAAGATATGTTTTTTAATCGTTCTATTGTTTATTTAACGGAATATAATAAAGATGGAGCTTTTGGTTTTGTGTTAAATAAATTGTCTAAATATAAATTATCGGAGCTTTTCGATGTAGAACTAAAATTTAATCCAATGGTTAATTATGGTGGACCTGTTGGAACAGAAACCATACATTTTTTACATACTTTAGGCGATATTATTGAAAATTCTGTGCAAGTAACAGAAAAATTATTTTGGGGCGGAAATTTTGAAATTGTAAAAGATATGGCAAAACTTGGTGTATTAAACGATAAAGATATTCGCTTTTTCATTGGTTATTCTGGTTGGGCAGCTCAGCAATTAGACAATGAACTTAAACAAAACGCTTGGTTAGTTGCCGAAGCCGATTTAAAAATTTTGTTCGATACAAGAACAAAAGAAGATTGGGAAAAATTATTAACTAAAATAGATGATAAGTATAAGCTTTGGGCTAATGTTCCAGAAAATCCTTCGTTTAACTAGAGTTTGTCTATAAAGTCCGATTTCTGCGTTGTTGCTCAAAATTCAAATCCTCAAATACCTTAGTATTCTGCGGTTTGAATTTCTCACACGCCTTGAACTCGAACTTTATAGTTCAATCTCTTGACTTTATGGACAGACACTAATAGAGTTTGTCTATAAAGTCCGATTTCTGCGTTGTTGCTCAAAATTTAAATCCTCAAAATA
>CAZRWZ010000208.1:0-4745 GCA_964603745.1 uncultured Bacteroidaceae bacterium
GAGGATTTAAATTTTGAGCAACAACGCAGAAATCGGACTTTATAGACAAGCTCTAATTATTTTTTTGAGTTAACTACATCACGAACCTTTTTAAATAAATCTGAAGCAAAAACAAAATCGTTAAGTTCTTTGTTGTCGGCATGGAACAAATCATTTTTTGAACCATTCCACCAGTTATTGCCTTCAAAAACAAACATAATCTTGTCGCCAATTTCCATAACCGAGTTCATATCATGAGTATTTATTATTGTTGTAATATTATATTCAAGCGTTATTTCTTTTATCAAATTATCAATAACCAAAGATGTTTTAGGATCTAAGCCAGAGTTTGGTTCATCAAAAAATAAATATTTAGGATTTAGAGCAATAGCTCGTGCAATAGCCACACGTTTTTGCATACCCCCAGAAATTTCTCCAGGATATAAATCGTGTGCGTGGTCAAGATTTACCCTGTTTAAACAAAAATCTACTCTTTTTTGTTTTTCTTCATCAGTCATTTTTGTAAACATTTCTAAAGGGAAACGTACATTGTTTGCACAGGTTTCGGAATCGAACAAAGCACCACCCTGAAATACCATACCTATTTCTTTTCTTATTTGTTTCTTCTGCTTAAATTTTAAACCTGTAAATTCTCTGCCATCATAAATAATATGACCCTCGTCGGGCTCTAATAAACCCACCAAGTTTTTTATTAAAACAGATTTGCCCGAGCCACTCTGACCTATCACAAGGTTAATTTTACCAGGTTCAAAAACAAAAGATATTCCTTTTAATATCTCTCGCCCATCAAATGATTTTTTTAAATCTTTTACTTCAATCATGTTAATAGTAATTGAGTTATTAAAAGGTTAAATATTAAAATTAGGATACTGCTATAAACTACAGCTTTTGTACTTGCTTTACCAACTTCTAAAGCTCCACCTTTTACATGATATCCGTGATACGATGATACCGACATTATTATAAAAGCAAATGTAAGTGCTTTTGTAATTGTGTACACAACATAAAAAGGATTAAATGCGTATTGAATTCCATATTCGTAATCGGTAAAACTTAAAACTCCCGAAGCAACACCTGCCACTAAACCACCAAGAACTCCAACTGTTATACTAACAATAACAAGAGCAGGCATTAAAGTAACCATTGCAAAAATCTTTGGCATAACTAAGTATCCAGCAGAGTTTACTCCCATAATATCCATTGCGTCAATTTGTTCGGTAATTCGCATTGTGCCAATTTCTGATGCAACATTAGACCCAGCCTTTCCTGCTAAAATTAAAGCTATAACAGTTGACGAAAATTCTAAAATCATAGAATCACGAGCTGCAAGACCTATCATATAACGAGGAATAAGTGGGCTTTCTAAATTTATGGCTGTTTGCAAAGTAACAACTGCACCCATAAAAACAGATATAATAAGCACAATACCCAAAGAACCAAGTCCTTGTTTTTGGAACTCATTCATTATTTGACGATAATACATTTTTGGTTTATCGGGTTTAGAAAACACCTTTGCCAAAAACATAAAATAGCGTCCTATGTGAAAAGTTATACTCATTAAGCTTCAAAGATAAATAATTTTAAAATATTAATTTTAAAATATTAATTTTAAATTTTTAATCTTACACAATAAACTCTATTTTTATAAAAAATTAAATCTTAAAAAATTATGCGTCTATTATTAATAAGCAATTCAACAAATGCAGGAGAAGAGTATCTTGATTATCCTAAAAACAATATAAAAGAATTTTTAGGAACAACTAAAACAACAGCTCTTTTTATCCCTTTTGCAGGAGTAACATTTTCTTACAATGATTACGAAGAAAAAGTAAAATCTCGTTTTAATGAGGTAGGACACGATATTGTTTCTATACATCATTTTGATGATAAAGTTGAGGCGATAAAAAAAGCCGAAGCAATTGTTGTTGGTGGAGGAAATACATGGGAATTAACTCGTAAGTTGCACGAATTAGATTTGCTTTTTGCAATACAAAATAAGGTAAAAAAAGGCACACCATTCATTGGTTGGAGTGCAGGGTCTAACGTAGCTTGCCCATCAATAAAAACAACCAATGATATGCCAATTGTTGACCCACTTGGTTTAGATGTTCTTAATCTTATTCCATTTCAAATAAATCCACATTATTTAGATAAAAACCCCGACGGACACGGTGGCGAAACCCGCGAAGACAGAATAATGGAATTTGTTGAACTAAACCAAAATATATATGTTGCAGGTTTGCGTGAAGGCACTATGTTTTTATATGAAGACAACAAACTTTCGTTGATAGGAGCAAAATCTTGTAGGATTTTCCACTACGGAAAAGAAACTGTTGAACTTAATAGTGGCGATGATTTTGGTTTTTTATTGAAGAGGAATTTGTAGAATAAGAACGAAATTATAGGTTTTTTTATTGAAAGTAACAAAACATATATTATCTTCGTCACACAAAAAAAATATTTTAATAAATAAATTATAGATTATGTACAAAAGAATTACCGTAATAGCTTTGTCTTTAGTGTTACTATTTAATTTTAGTGCTAAAGCCGACGAAGGAATGTGGTTGCTTTCACTTTTAGGGAAAAACTACAGCGAAATGAAAGCCAAAGGGCTAAAATTAACACCCGATGATATTTACAACGTAAATCACGGAAGTTTAAAAGATGCCGTTATTGGATTAGGAAACGAACAATATCCATTTGGTTTTTTCTGTACCGGAGAAATTATTTCTGACCAAGGATTAGTTTTAACTAACCATCATTGTGGATATGAACAAATACAAGCTCACAGTACTGTAGATCACGATTATCTTACAAATGGATTTTGGGCTTTAAGCAAAGACCAAGAGTTAAAAGCTGAGGGAATGGTTATTTCTCGTTTAGTTAGAATGGAAGATGTAACTGCAAAGGTTTTAGCAAAAATTGGCGAAAATGCAACAGAAGAAGAAAGAGCCTCTGCAATTGCTAGCATCTCAAAAGAATTAATAAAAGAAGCTAAAGAAGATAATAATTATGGTGCCGATGTAAAAAGTATGTTCGAAGGCAATCAATTTTTTCTTTTTGTTTACGAAACTTTTAGAGATATTCGTTTAGTAGGAGCACCACCATCATCAATAGGGAAATTTGGTGGCGATACTGATAACTGGATGTGGCCACGTCATACAGGAGATTTTTCTATGTTTAGAATTTATGCCAACAAAGACAATAAGCCGGCAGCTTTTTCTAAAGATAACGTACCTTACAAACCTGTTCATCATTTACCTGTTTCGTTAAAAGGTGTTAAAAAAGACGATTTTGCAATGGTGCTTGGTTTTCCGGGTTCTACCGACAGATACTTAACATCTTTTGGCGTAAAAGAAGCTCTTGATATTTCTAATCCTACAACTGTGGCTATTAGAACAGTTAAATTAGAAAAAATGAAAGAGGATATGAATAAATCTGATAAAATTCGTATTCAATATGCAGCAAAATATGCACAAACAGCAAATTATTGGAAATATTTTCAAGGTCAATCAAGAGGTTTAAAAAAGAACAATATCTACGAAAAGAAAAAGCAATTAGAAAACAATTTTACTACATGGCTGAATGCCGATAATGAAAGAAAAGAAAAATATGGAGAGGCATTAAATTATATCTCAAAATTCTATAAAGAAAACGAAAAACAAGCTCAAGCATATACCTATATGTACGAAGGTTTATTGCAAGGTGGCGAAATTGTTATGTTTCCTACAAGAGTAATGAGATTAGCAGGTGTTCTTAAAAACAGCCCTGATAACAAAGAATTAATTAAAAAAATGGCAGAGGAAATTAGAGAAGGTTCTGGCGATTATTGGAAAGATTATAATGTAGGTACTGATAAAAAAATATTTACAGCACTTATGGAAATGTATTTCGAAAATGTACCTCTTGAATATAGATTGCCAGAAAAACCTGTTGATACAGCTAAAACAAAAGAAAGTAAAGCTGCATACAAAGATGGCATGAAAAAATATAATAAAAATATATTTGTATTAATAGAAAACAAATATAAACAAGATATGGCAAAATTTGCCGATATGGTTTATTCCAATTCAATTTTTGCTGATTCTATTAAATTTAATAAGTTTTTAGATAATCCTACATCAAAAGTTCTTGAAGCAGATTATGGCTATAAATTAATGAATGGAACAATTCAAAAATATTTTGCATTAGGTGGCGGAAAAACACAAGAATTTCATAAAGGTAAAAGATTACTAGAAGCCGGTTTAATGGAAATGCAAAAAAACAAAGTTTTTTATCCCGACGCTAATTCAACAATGAGATTAACCTACGGACAAGTAGGAGATTACAAACCAAGAGATGCAGTTTTCTACGATTATTTTACTACAATAGAAGGAATTATGGAAAAAGAAGACCCAAAAAATCCGGAATTTGTTGTTGATGCTAAACTAAAAGAACTTTACAAGAAAAAAGATTATGGACGATTTGCTGATAAAAACGGACAATTAAGAGTTTGTTTTACAACAAATAACGATATCACTGGTGGAAACTCGGGCAGCCCTGTTATTAACGGAAAAGGCGAATTAATAGGTACTGCTTTTGATGGTAACTGGGAAGCAATGTCTGGAGATATTGTTTTTGAAAAAGTATTACAAAAATGTATTAATGTTGATGTTAGATACACTCTTTTCGTAATAGAAAAAGTTGGTGGTGCTAAAAACCTAGTTGACGAAATGACTTTAGTAAAATAAATTGTTTCTACATAG
>CAZRWZ010000209.1:0-4726 GCA_964603745.1 uncultured Bacteroidaceae bacterium
ATCATATTTTTATCTTCTTCAATTTGAGGTATGTATATACATCTACATTTCAGAATATAAAAATCTAATACACCTCAGAGCTTTTCAGCAGACCCTAATTAAAAAAAATATAGAAGCTGTTATAAACTAAAGGTTTGATAAAGGAATAAAACTCCAATCTAATTTATTTGTTTCGAGATTGTTTTTAAATATAAGAACTTTATTACCTAGCGAATCGGCTTCCATTCCCGATGCTAAAAACTGAATACCTTCGTTTGTTTGATATTCAAATTCTTTAACTTTTAAACCTATATCACCAGCAACGCAAATAACATCAATACCTTTATTTTTAACTTCTAAAAGTTTTGGATATACATCGGTATAAAAATTATTTTCTCTAAAACAATATTCGCATGTTCCCCATGGTATGTTCGATATAGAATCTATTAAAGGTTCTAAATCAGGGTTGGCATACATCCACAACAAAACGTGGTGCATTACAATAAGATGTTTAGAGTTTTTAATTGTATCAACAACATTATTAATCATTTGTAGTTGTTCGTTAATAATATCCATGCCATTTTCTTGTGTATTTAACACAATAAATGTTACTTTATTTCTGTAGTATGTATAAAAAGTAGGTCTATGCGTAAAATATTGAACTCTATTAATATCAGCAGTATCGTGATTTCCTAAAGACCATAGTGTTGTTTCTTTTCCTAAATTAAAAATAGAATCTACTCTTGATATTGTTTCATTATCGGCAGATGTTAGTATGGTTAAATCTCCGCCAAGCAGTAGCATCTTATATTTTGAATAATCTAAGTTTTCAATTCTTTTATCCATGTATGGATTTGCTATGGTTGTATAGCTATTTGTATCGTTATAACTTTTTCTTAGATGTGAGATGTAAATATAGTTTTCTGTATTTTCATTGGTTGTTAATACATCTTCATTGTTTTTTTTACATGATAATAGTACAAATAATATACATATATAGGCAAAAATATTTTTCAAAATATTAAATTTAAAAATATAGTTTTTTAATTCTAAATTCTACTCTGTTGTTTTTTGCCTTACCTTTTTCGGTATTGTTATCAGAAACTTGCTCTGTACTACCATAACCTTTTGTTGTCATATTATCAGCTTTTACACCTTTGGTAATTAAATATTCTTTAACGGCATCTGCTTGTTTTTGTGTTAATTGTATGCTTTCTTCTTTGCTTAAAGTATTGTCGCTATGGCAAGCAATTTCAATTTTCACTTTTCTTGTGTTTAGATAGTTGGCAACCGTATCTAGTTTTGATTTGGCTTCGGTTGTTAAATTTGCTGTAGCTTTTTCAAATTCAATACCTTTGGCTTTTATTTTTCTTGATGGTTCAAATTTAATTTGGATATTAAAACTCATTAATCCAAATTTGTTAGGTACATCAAAATCGGAATAATCTGTTTTTTCTGTTAAATCAACATATTTTACTTTATATTTATTTCCTTTTGGCACAAGAATTCCGCATTTGCCATCTTCGTTAGTAACAGCCGAAAATTCTTTATTATTAATAGTATCTTCAACAATTACGGTTTCGTTTTTTCTTGGGAAACCGTCCATATCGGTTACCATAAAATTTAATAATGCTCTAGTTTCGGTTGGTTTTAATTCTTGCGAAAAAGAAAAAAAACTAATTATCGATAATAAAAATAATACAGTTGTCTTTTTCATATATTTATAATTTTTATTTTTTATTTTCTTCAGAAAATTCTAAAGCTGCTTTTACAAAAGCTACAAAAACGGGATGCGGATTTATAACTGTGCTGCTATATTCTGGGTGAAATTGTGTTCCAACAAACCATCTATGTTTAGGTATTTCAACAATTTCTACTAAACCTGTATCAGGATTAATTCCCGAAGGAATCATTCCTGCTTGTTTAAAATCTACTAAATAATTATTGTTAAATTCGTATCTATGTCGATGGCGTTCAATAATATCAGTTTTGTTATATGCTCTATATGCATTAGAATCTTTTGTAATTTCGCAAGGATATGCTCCTAAACGCATTGTTCCACCTTTTTCGGTAACATTTTTTTGCTGTTCCATTATATCAATTACAGGGTGTGGAGTTGCTCTGTCCATTTCAGAGGAGTGTGCATCTTCTAAATTAAGTACATTACGAGCAAATTCAATTACTGCACATTGCATTCCTAAACAGATTCCTAAAAACGGAATATTATTTTCACGAGCAAATTTTGTTGCTAATATTTTACCGTCAATTCCACGATGACCAAAACCAGGGGCTACAAGAATACCCGACAAATCTTTTAATTGGTTATCAATATTTTTTTCGCTTAATTTATCGGAATGAACCCATTCTAATTTAACTTTAGTTTCGTTAACAGAACCTGCATGAATAAAGGATTCTACAATAGATTTATATGCATCGGGTAATTCAACATATTTACCTATTAAGCCTATTTTTATTTCGTGTTTAGGATTTTTAAGTTTTGATAAAAAGTTTTTCCATTTATCTAATTTTGGAGCTGTTTTAAGTGGTAATTCAAGTTTCTCTAATGCAACTTCGTCTAAACCTTCTTGTTGCATCAATACAGGAACTTCGTAAATTGTTGATACATCAATAGATTCTATAACAGATTTAAGATTAACATTGCAAAAGCGTGCTACTTTCGATTTCACATCAGCTGTAAGCGGGTGTTCTGTTCTTAAGACTAAAATGTCTGGCTGAATTCCATTTTCTAAAAGAATTTTTACAGAATGTTGGGTTGGTTTTGTTTTTAATTCGCCAGAAGCTGCCAAGTATGGCACTAAAGTTAAATGAACAACCAATGCGTTATTACTTCCTAATTCCCAAATTAGCTGACGAACACTTTCAATATATGGTAAAGATTCTATATCTCCTACAGTGCCGCCAATTTCTGTAATTATTACGTCGTACTCTCCTTTTGTGCCTAATAATTTTATTCTACGTTTAATTTCATCGGTAATATGAGGAATAATTTGAACTGTTTTACCAAGAAAATCTCCTTTTCTTTCTTTTTCTATAACGGTTTGATAGATTCTTCCGGTAGTAACATTATTTGCTTGCGAAGTATTTATATTTAAAAATCGTTCGTAGTGACCTAAATCTAAATCTGTTTCGGCACCATCGGTTGTAACGTAACATTCGCCATGTTCATACGGATTTAATGTGCCGGGGTCAACATTAATATATGGGTCTAATTTTTGAATGGTTACGTTGTAACCTCTTGATTGTAATAATTTTGCTAATGATGCGGAAATAATACCTTTTCCTAAAGAAGAAGTAACACCACCTGTAACGAATATGTATTTTGTATCAGCCAATTTTATATAATTTAATTTTAATAAAGATTGTGAACTAAGATTACAAAAGTAACATTTTAATTTTTAATTCTTATTTCTTAATTTTTATTTTTTAACTAAAAATTAACAAAAAAAGTTTTTTTTATTTTTTTTCTGTAAAATCAATAAAAAAACTTATCTTGGCTCAATAAAATAAATTAACAAGCTCGATAAGCAAACAAGCTGTAGTTTAACACTCAAATATTTAACTTTGTTGAGCTCGGTTTTGTTCGCAAATGTTGGCGAATTATAATATCCCAATTGGGATTAAAAATTTAAAATTAGATATAAGATATGAAAAAAATAACAATTAGTTTAATTATGTTCTTTTCATCAATATTGATGATAACAGCTCAAAATATTACTGGAATATGGCAAACTATTGATGACGAAACAGGCAAAGCTCGTTCCGAAGTGCAGATATATATTAAAGATAATAAACTTTATGGTAAGGTTTATAAACTTTACAAAGAAAAAGGCGAAAACCAAGATCCTATTTGTACACATGGAGATGATTACAGAAATGGAAAGAAAATAATTGGTATGCAAATTATTACAGGATTAACAAAAGACGGTAACGAATGGGAGGGAGACGATGCAATTTTTGACCCTGAAAGCGGAAAAGTATATGATTGTAAAATATGGATCGATGAAGATAACAAAAATTTATTGCAAGTTAGAGGTTATATAGGCTTCTTTTTTCGTACCCAAACTTGGAAAAGAGTAAAATAAATATATGAAATTATTTGTTGTAAGTATAATTTTAATTATTAGTTCTTCTGTTTTTAGCCAACACGAAGTTTATGTAAATAATAAACTTTATAATGGTAATTGTGCAGAAATCGTAGTAGATACAAACAATATTACTCAAATATCTACAGATCCTTTTAAATTTAGAGATATATTAATAGAAAATGATTGTATTGTTTTTCATGTTGCGTATGGTGGTGGTTGTAACAAAGTAGATTTTGAATTAATTACTGATAATTTAATTGAAGAATCTAATCCCCCTCAATTAAGATTTTTATTAAAACTAACCGATAATGATTTTTGCAAGGCTTTTATGTATCAAGAATTGAAATTTGATTTAAGTAAATACAAATCATATAAAGATGAAACTGGCTTAATTATTAAAATTATAAACAGCGATAAATTAATTACTTATAATTAAAAATATAGTTAGGGTCTGCTGAGAAACGCATGATAAATTGTTATAAAGTCACTTAAACTAAAATACGCTATTGTAAGTGCAAACTTTTTAAAACATATGTACTTATAAGTTTGCATTTACAAATGTTAAAATCATAGTTTTCAGCAGACCCTAGTTAGAACTTCACTATTTGAATTAAGGAGAAACTGATTGATGTTTAATAGCT
>CAZRWZ010000210.1:0-4651 GCA_964603745.1 uncultured Bacteroidaceae bacterium
TTTATTTTTTTATAATAGATGATAAATAAAAAGAAAAAATATTTAATAATTATTTTAGGTCCAACAGGAGTAGGGAAGACCGACCTAAGTATTGACCTTGCAAAAGAATTTTCTACCGATATAATTTCTTGCGATAGCCGACAGTTTTATAAAGAATTAAGCATAGGAACAGCAGTGCCATCGCAAGAACAACTACAAAAAGTACAACATCATTTTATTCAGCATTTATCAATAAAAAAATATTACAATGTTAGCGATTTTGAGCAAGATAGCTTGAAATTACTCCGTGAACTTTTTAAAACTAAAGATGTTGTAATAATGACAGGTGGCTCAATGATGTTTATTGATGCCATTTGCAAAGGTATTGATTTTATGCCCGATATTGATAACGAAATACGAGCTGAACTAAAACATCGTTTAGAAAATGATGGGCTAGAAGCATTACGATTTGAACTTAAACGTCTTGATCCTGATTATTACAACGAAGTAGATTTAAAAAATGGTAAAAGAATAATTCGTGCCTTAGAGGTTTGTTATCAAACAGGTAAAACTTTTACAAGTTTTAGAAAACATACACCTATTAAAAGAAATTTCGAGATAATTAAAATTGGCTTGAATATAGAAAGAGAGAAACTATACGAAAGAATTAATTTTCGTGTAGATAAAATGATTGAAGCAGGTTTAATAGAAGAGGCAAAAGAAAATCTAAAATTTAGAGAGTTTAATTCGTTAAACACAGTAGGCTACAAAGAATTATTTCAATATTTTGATGATAAAATATCGCAAGAAAAAGCAATTGAGCTAATTAAAAGAAACACACGCCATTATGCTCGCCGACAGATGTCTTGGTTTAACAGAGATGAACAAATAAAATGGTTTAATCCATCTGAAAAAGATGTAGTTATAGATTATATTAAGACAGTATTTAATCATAAATAAGTAAATAAAAGTAAAAATCTTTTTTAATATCAAATAATAGTTTATTTTTGCACATTCAAATTTTAAACTAAAAATTAATAAAAATGGGTTATTTAACTTCAGAAAAGAAAGCAGAGCTTTTTACAAAGTACGGGAAGTCTAATAGCGATACTGGTTCTCCAGAGAGCCAAATTGCGTTATTTTCATACCGTATTAGCAGTTTGACAGATCACTTAAAAGAGAACAAAAAAGATTTTAGTACACAAAAAGCACTACAAAAATTAGTAGGTAAGCGTAGAATGTTGCTAAAATATTTGATGAAGAAAGATATTACAAGATATCGTGCTATCATTAAAGAACTTAATTTAAGAAAATAAATAAGATGAGTTTAAATCAAACTCAGATTAAATTATAAAAGGCAATTTTTAATTGCCTTTTTTTTATGCTATAAAAATTAGTTCTTCAACAATGTTTTTATTGGTTGCAGAGAGAGTTTAAACTATATGGTGAGTGTATACACTTTAGTTTAAACGAGAAAGTTCGATTTCTGCGTTGTTGCTCAAAATCCTTAAATATGATGTGCCTCAGAGCAAGCATAAAACTATGATTTTAACATTTGTAAATGCAAACTTATAAGTACATATGTTTTAAAAAGTTTGCATTTACAATAGTATATTTTGGATTAAGTGGCTTTGCAACAACTTGTTATGCATTTCTTAGCAGACCCTAAATATTTTAGTATTCAGTGATTTAAATTTCTTACACACCAGAACTCGAACTTTCTAGTTTAAACTTGTGACTTTATAAACAGATACTATCTATATATCTCTACGCTTATAAAGAGCATCACCCTCTTCTTCGTCGAACTGAAGATATTTATAAATATCATCTTGATTACCATCAATATTTTTGTTGTAATACTCGAAATATTCGGCAGGTGTTGGCAGTTTGCTAATTAATGCAATTACAGCACCAAGTTCAGCAGAACCTAAGAACACTTGTGCTCCGTTACCCATACGGTTATCGAAGTTACGAGTAGATGTTGAGAAAACATAATCGCCATCGGCAACACGCAATTGGTTACCCATACAAAGCGAACAACCCGGTACTTCTATTCTTGCACCAATCTGATTAAACACAGAGAATAATCCTTCTTCTTTTAATTTTGATTGATCCATACGTGTTGGAGGTGCTATAAATGTACGAGTTTCTTTGTTTACGCCATGACCTTCCCAAATTTTACCTGCAGCTCTAAAGTGTCCGATATTTGTCATACACGAACCTAAGAATACGTCAGAAATTTTTGTTCCTGCAACTTCCGATAATACTTTAACATCATCTGGATCGTTAGGGCAACAAAGAATTGGCTCTTTTATTTCGGCTAAATCAATTTCGATAACTTGTGCATATTCTGCATTTTTATCACGTTCCATTAATTTAGGGTCTTTTAACCATTCTTTAACAGCATCAATACGTTTTTGAATTGTAGTAGCGTGTTTATATCCATCTTCAATCATTTTTTCCATTAAGGAAATATTAGATTTTAAATATTTAACAACACTTTCTTCCGATAATTTGATTGTTGCAGCAGCAGCAGAACGCTCAGCAGCAGCATCAGTAAGTTCAAAAGCTTGTTCTACGGTAATATCAGGTAAACCTTCCATTTCAAGAATACGACCGTTAAATACGTTTATTTTATTCTTTTTTGGAACTGTCATTAATCCTTCTTTTATTGCTTGCAATGGAATTGCATTAACAACATCACGCAAAGTAATGCCAGTATTTAATTTTCCAGAAAATTTAACTAATACCGATTCTGGCATATCAAGAGGCATAAAACCTAAAGCACCTGCAAAAGCTACCAAACCCGAACCTGCTGGGAAAGAAATTCCTAAAGGAAAACGAGTGTGCGAATCGCCACCTGTACCAACTGTATCTGGTACTAACAAACGGTTTAACCATGTGTGGATAACTCCATCACCAGGATTTAATGCAACACCTTCTCTATCTGAGATAAATTTAGGTAGATATTTGTGCATTTTAACATCAGTTGGTTTTGGATATGCCGCTGTATGGCAGAAAGACTGCATAAACATTGGCGATTGAAATTTAAGACAAGCAAGTTCTGTAAGTTCATCGGCTGTCATAGGACCTGTTGTATCTTGCGAACCAACAGTTGTCATAAATGGCTCAACTGCTTGACCAGGAAGAACTCCATTTTCACCTATTGCTTTACCAACCATTTTTTGTGCTAATGTATATCCTTGATTATCTGCATGAACAGGTTGCTCAACTACAGCAAAAACATCAATATCACCCATATTCAGAGCTTTACGTGCTTTCATTGTAAGAGCTTTACCGATAATCAAATTCATACGTCCACCTGCTTGATATTCGTCAGCAATGGTAGATGGCTTTAACTCGAAAGTAGAAATTACTTCGCCAGATTGGTTTGTAACTGTTCCTTCTTTTGTGTTTATTGTAATGATATCGCCAGAGTTGATTTTGGTAACATCGCAAATAATTGGCATTCCACCCGAATCTTCAACTGTGTTAAAGAATATTGGTGCGATAACTCCACCCAAAACAAAACCTTCGCGGCGTTTGTTTGGTACTGCAGTAATATCTTCGCCAATAGCCCATAAAACTGAGTTTGTTGCCGACTTTCGTGATGAGCCTGTTCCAACAACATCGCCTACAAAGGCAACCTTGCTACCTTCTGTTCTCCACTTTGCTATTGTTGCGTTACCTTCTGGAAATAATGTTTTTCCCATTGATAATGCGTGCAAAGGAATATCAGGACGAGTTGCAGCATCAGAAGCTGGTGAAAAATCGTCTGTATTAATTTCGCCATCTACTTTATATGCTTTTACTGTTGTAGTTTCTGGTAATGGATTTTTTGTTGTAAACCATTCGGCTTCTGCCCACGATTTTAATACTTGCATTGCAAATTCGTTTGATTTGCTCATGTCTGCAATTGTATCGAAATTATCGTAAACTAAAGTTATATTTTTTAATGCATTTACTGCATCTTGTGCAATTTCGTTATTTTTTAATGCCTCGATAAGCGGATTTACGTTGTATCCACCAATCATAGTTCCAAGTATGCGTATTGCATCTTGCTTGTTTATTAATGCAGATGTTTTGTTTTCTTTAAGTATATCGTTAAGGAAATTTGCTTTTACTTCTGCTGCAGGATCAACACCTGGGTTAATTCTTTCGGTAAAAAGATTTAATAAAAATTCTTCTTTTCCTGCCGGAGGATTTTGAAGAAGTTCGCATAAACTTGTAGTTTGATTTGCGTCTAATGGTAAAGGTGGGATTCCTTTTTCTGCTCTGTAAGCCTCGTGTTTTAAATAATTATCTATCATATCTTATAATTAATATTTGGTATTTTTATAACTAAATTGCGAAAGTACTAAATTTTATTTAAATATTCTATTGTTCGTTTACTAAATTGTTCTATTGCTAAATGGTTCTATTGTTAAACTGTTCTATTGTTAAACTGTTCTATTGTTAAACTGTTCTATTGTTAATTACTAATTACACATTACTAATTACACATTATTAATTACACATTACTAATTGCACATTACTAATTGCACATTACTAATTGCTAAATGGTTAATCTTTAAATTAAAAATTAAAAATTAAAAATTCTATTGCTAATCTTTAATTTCATTAATCATTCTTCTCATTATCAAAACTATAATCTTATTAATTATTAATTAAT
>CAZRWZ010000211.1:0-4651 GCA_964603745.1 uncultured Bacteroidaceae bacterium
TTTGTGTTGTTTCACCAGTATTCCAATTATAAAATGTTCCTGTAAAGTTTGGATTTAAAACTAAGCTTCCTGTACATAAACTTGTGTCGGGTCCTAAATCAAAATCTATTGTATCATTGTCTGTTACGGTTACAATTTTTTCAACGGTATCAATTAAACATTTATAGAATACAAAAAATTGAACATTATAACTACCAGCAGCTGAGAATGTGTGAGTTGGATCATCAATATTTGAATAATTAGATGCACCAGAAGCTGGGTCATCAAAATTCCAACTTACCGAATCTACATTACAATCGTCATATTCTGAGTCAAAGTGTTTAAGTAAAGTGCAAGTTGTGTCATAAGTGAAATCAGGTCCTTTTAAACGAAGAACCATTACATTATCACCGTTTTCATTTATATCCCAAGTGCTGGTATGTGTTGACCCATCAGTAGTTGGTAAATCTGTAGACCAAGTGCTACCTGCGACAATCATATCATTTTTATGAAATGAAATATATGCACCTTGTTGCTCTACATTATTACCTCCCCACCAAGTTGAAAAAACAACATCGCTTAAATCGTGACAGAATTCTGTAATGAAAATATCGCTGTTATAAGCATCGTCAGGGTTCATAGTATGAAGCTCGGGCATATTACAAACTTGAGGAACTGTATTTGAAAGTGTTTTCCCTGTAATTACGACAGCTCCGTTATCTTTCATAAACATATCCCATGGGTCATCGTTCTTAATACTACCAAAATATGTTCCGAGAACTGTATGACCGTCGTTTATATCAATAGCAGTAACTACCATATCCCAAGGCCAGTATAAAGAACCCCACATTGTTTGTTGAATATTAAAAATTGAACGGTATGCTCCTGAGGTAACAAAGTTTTGATTATCAAGGATAGCTCTACCAGAGACGTAGATGATATCATTATTAAACTTATCTTTAATAACTTTGTTAGGAATTATATTTGGTAAGAATGTTGAATATTCTAGACTTGAACCATCATCGCTAAAAATAGTAAGAATACCATTATTAGGCTGTATACCTGTATTTGTAATTGGAGCATACAATGCATTTGTCGTTGTCGGAAAAGGAATGCTGTTTGGAGTGAAACCTCCAGATTTTGTGTATCCAACTACAACAGCTTTACCTGTTGTGGTTGTGGTTATATCCCATTGATTTACAACGTTTGAGGAGGTAACAAATTCGTCCATTGAACCACCTAAGTATGTACTGTAAACAAGAGAACTTAAATCGGGTGTAAATTTTGTTACAAAAGCATCTTGTTGTGATGCTACCCAACCAGATTGAGTATATGTATTTAAAGTATCTTGAAATGCATTTTGTACAGGTAAGTTAAAAGAGCTAGTAAATCCAACTACATAAACATAGTCGTTATAAAGTTCTAAACCATCAATAATTTCGCCGAGCTCACCTCCAAAATAAGTTGAAGAAATTAAGCCGGAACCATCTTGATTTAGAATAGTAACAAATCCATCGCTAAGAGAACCCGAACCTGAAAGAGCTCCTTGTTCCATAAAAGCACCAGTAGTAGTAGGGAAATTTAATGAACTTGTACCACCTGCAATAACAACTTGTCCGTTTGATTTTAGTGCAATATCGCGAGCTTGGTCCCATTCATCTCCTCCAATGTATGTTGCATAAATAAAATTCCCGTCAGCATCAAGTTTTAAAACAAAAGCATCGTAATTATTTGGATATCCTGCCATTGTAGATTGAAAAACTCCAGGAGTAGTTGCCCAACCTCCATCCATATTTCCTGTAACATATGTATTCCCATCTTTATCAGTAACAGATCCTAATGAATAATCATTTCTACCTCCATTACCTATTGCCGGTTGATTATTGTATGCGTAAATCATCCATTTTAATGTAAAGGGGTCAATTATTAGATCGTAGTTTGGATTATAATCTCCTGTTATTTCAAAACCAAAGATGTTGTCGCTTAAAATTGTATATTTTACTTCAACTTCGGTTTTAATATCATTTATTATTTGATAAGAATATGGTGTTTCATCGAAATAATCACCCCAAGGAGTTGTAACAACTAACTGTCCTTGTTGATTAATGTTTAATGAATTAATACCATCGTATTTTAGTTTTATTTCAGATATGTTTGATTGAGGGTGGAGTATGAAATCGTATTTTAAATCTTTGCCAATTGTATAATATTCCAAATCAATATTATTATAAATATTATCGTATTTTATTTTTGAATACGATTTTACACTTTTTATCCATTTGCTTGGGGCATTGCCTTTTAGGTAATTTATATTTTCACTTACTTCATCAAATTTTTCTATGTTTGTGTTTTTATTAGCTCCTTCGAAATAAAGATTCCAAATCATTCGTTCTCTTATTTTTTCTTTGCTGATACTGTCTATATAGTGTTTTTGTCTACCAAAGCTTATACCCTTATCAAGTATGTTTACATGAGTGTTAGAGATATTTAATTCGAACAAAATCTCATCGGGATATTGCCCTTGATTAGAAACAAAAGCCGAGGGCAAATTGTTTTGTGAAAAAGTATTGTTAATTAATAAGAAAAAAAATAAAAACATGAAGATAGTTATGTTCTTCAGTTTAAATTTATTATTGTTTTTTTTTGCAAAAATAATTTTTGTTCTCATGATAAAAAGTTTTTAGATATTAATAAAAGAATCCTATTAGATTAGTAATTTCTATAAAAATTTACATTTGATGGGTTTGATTAAATAATTATTCTGACATTCTTGAATTATCAAGGTTGTTAAATCATAACTATTTTTTAATCTCTGATATTACTCAATTATACTTTGTTTATAAATTAATTTTTCAAAAATTAATGTGTTTAGTAAAGTAATTGTTATTCTAACTCTTTTATTCATTGAGTAGCGTGTAAAAGCAATTGTAATTTACATAAAAAATACTTTATATGGTATTTATGATTTGACAAATAATATTTATGCAACAATTAATATTGTTGCATAAATATTATTTCGTAAATTGTTAAAGTAAAATCGTCGGTATCTATTTCAGTTCCTACTACATAAAATCCGATATTTATATTATCTTCGTCAGGAGAATATGTTGTTGTAGCATATAGTATAAATATTTTTTTATTCTAACAATCTATTCTGTAGTATCTTTACAACCTTGTTTAGAAAGTACATTTATAATTTTTCTAATCCTTAATACAACGTATAGATAAACCGAACGCCTTAGTTCCATTGTTATTAGTAACTTCTGTCACATGACAATCAATGAACCGATAATAGGCATTGTCGCTAGTACTTTCTGTCGCACTCCACCAGTAGCCATCATTACCTAAACCATCAAAGTAACCACTGTTATAGCGAAGTCCACTTGGAAGTGCAGAAAAGCCTGAACTATTATCGGCTCCTATATTTGGATTACTCCAATGCATTGTACCTATTTCTTTCATTTTTCCACCTGCTACATTTTCACCACCCAAATAATTGGTAAGTGTTGTCCATTCAGCATCAGTAGGTAAATGCCACCCATCTGGGCATACGCCTTGCCCTCCTTCACTATTTTGAGAATCATTATCTCTTTGCCAATTATCGCCAATAGCAGCAGCATATGTATATAATGCTCCGTAATCTGTACTACTATTATTATTGTAAAAACAATAGGCATCAGCAGTGTCATTATTAGTTAAAATACCCCACGTTGTATTATCTGTTATATTTGGGATTGCATTACCATTTGGATAATGTGTTACTTGTAAATCGTTTTTCATCCAACATTGTGTTCCTATGGTTACTGTTTGGTATGTATTACCATCATAGTCTGTTACTGTACCACAATCTGGGAAAGTTTCTTCATAATACACACTATCTATTTCTAAAATAGGGTAACTATGAGTATTCCCGTTAGTAGTTCGTATTATCATATTTGTCTGTGCAAATAAATTTACACTAACAAACATTATTATAAATATTGATATAATTTTTTTCATGACTTTATTATTTTAATATTATTAATTTTTTTGTTGTTATATTATTATTAATTTCTATTTTAACAAAATAACTACCTGTGTCTAAATTATGAGTAAAACGTATTGTATGTTCCCCTTTTTCTTTAATTCCTGACAGCAAGTTTATAATTGTTTTACCATCCATGGATACAATATAAATATTTACATTAGATGATTGTTTTACTTGGTAGTTTATATTAAAATTACCATTTGATGGATTAGGATAGATTAATAAATCAGGATTTTCTGATATTCTTGAATTATCAACTTTTGTTGTTAAATCATAATAATATTTTTGAATATCTGATATTGCCCAAGTTACAGTGTTTGCATTGTTTTTTTGTAAAACCATATTTGTTCCAGAAAATGATATTTTATGAACCTGTGTTAATGATATTTGTGTTAATGTCCCATTTGTTTCTTTTACATATATACTCTGTTGAGCATATAGGTTTCCATAAAATCCACTAATTGCTAATATCAATGCAATTAATAGTTTTCTTTTTTTAGTCATATTTACCTCCTTTTTTTAAGTTATTCAATTTTAGTTTATTTATAATTAATTTCTATTTTTTGCAGATTTATGTTTACACAAAAATTATGAGTAAAAATGCAAATTCAATTGCAATTTACCTCAATATTAAATAAAACTAAA
>CAZRWZ010000212.1:0-4633 GCA_964603745.1 uncultured Bacteroidaceae bacterium
ATCACAATATTTATTACTTAGCACATACATCTTCTAAAAAGTATTAAGCAAACTATCAAGTTGTGTTTCGGTGGTTTGTGTTAAAGTGATACTGTAAGTATTGCTAGGGTTTACAATGGTATCATTAAAATAATAGAAAAGTTGATTGTTTGCATTTTTCCCAAAAAGCAATATTTTAATATCTTCTCCAACAGGTACATTTGGCGAGCTTGCAGAGTATAACTGCATCATCGATTTTCTATTATTAAAATATATAAATTTTCCTAAACCACTAATATCTTCTGTTGTAGAAATGAAACTAAAATTAGCCATATTGCCTGTATAATTAGTAAAATAATCGCAATTTATCCAGTTCATTCTATGAGAAAATACTCGGTAATAATGATTACTTGCTGTGTCAAGATTTTGTATGCTATCGTTAGGGTCTGTCCAATTTACAATAGAGCCGTTTTCTTGACCATAGTAAACACGCATATTACTGCTTTGCTGATTTGTAGGGAAATCTAACACTAAAAACTTATTTGGTCTTAAAACTAATTCAGTGCCATCTTTATAAACTTTAACTCTAATTTCTCCTGCTGTTGTTAATAAATTATTGTTAGATAGAGTAGGCATTTGCGAGTATACCATATCTATTGGTTTGTAAATTTCAATTATTCTTATCTCGAAAGGGTAATGAACACTGTCGCCGTTTGGATACATAAAGATTTCTTTATGAGGCCACATTTGTGTTCCTTGTTGTGCTGTAATTGGTCCTGTTCCCGGCGAATCTACGGTATAAATTTGTTCTTTTTGTTTTTTTTCATTCATATAGTTTATTGTTTCTGGATACGAATTTAATTCAGGCTCATCGTTTTCTAATCTTTCTTTAGAACAAGATAAATTTAATATTCCGAAAACAATTGTTATAGCTAATGCTGAGTAAAAAAATTTTATTTTCATATTTAGTTATTTTATATACAATAATATAGACTAATATTTATAGCAAAAGGTTGATTCTTTTATTTTTTTTTAATAATAAGACCAACAAGCTTTTCTCCCTTTTTTTCGATGTTTTCCTTTTCCTCCTCCGCCTTTTCCTTTACCTTTTCGGCAGTCGCATTTTCCAAAAACAAAAAGGATTCCTATACGAGCCATTGTTTCTTTCCATTTAAAATTGTAGCGATATTCTGCAAATGGTTTTATACACCACTTGTTTGTTGTTACACCAAGTCCTGCTTCTGCGTCCCAATTACTATATTGAGCAACAGAATTATGAAAATCTTCGTGATTCATCCAGCCATTATATCCGCCACCGCCGATTAAATAAAAATTTAACAAACCTCTTTTTGTGATACCTAATTCTAAATTTGCACCAACATAATATTCGTTTACTTTATTAAATTTAGGATAAATAGAGGCTTGTGGCGAAAAAACTAATCTGTTGCCAAGGTGTATGTGTAATCTGGCACCAAAGCCAAGTGCTTCGCTTTGAAAATTTTTAATTACTGATGCTCCAATAGCAAATTGAGAATAAGAATTTAAACTAAACAATATGCTTATACTTATAAATAATATTATTTTTATTTTCCTCATCAATAATTATTTTTTGTATAAAAGCAAAGAATCTTAAAAAAACAGATTCTTTGCTTTTGTTTTTTAGAATAACAATTAAATATCAATATTTGCATAAGTAGCATTTTGCTCAATAAATTCTCTGCGTGGTGGCACTTCGTCGCCCATTAGCATAGAAAAAACATGGTCTGCTTCTGCTGCATTTTCAATAGTTACTTGTCGCAACATTCTTTCCTCTGGGTTCATTGTTGTTTCCCAAAGTTGCTGTGCATTCATCTCACCCAAACCTTTGTATCGTTGCACATGAACGCCTGCTTCTTTTTCGCCACCAAGTTCAAACATTGCTTGTTGTCGTTGTGTTTCGTCCCAACAATAAACAGCTTTTTTACCTTTTCTTACTTGATACAGCGGAGGTGTTGCAATATATAAATATCCTTTTTCTATAAGCACTTTCATATATCTAAAAAACAATGTCATAATTAATGTTGTGATATGACTACCATCAACGTCGGCATCAGTCATAATAACAACTTTATGATATCTTAGTTTTTCAAGATTTACTTCTTTTGCATCGGCATCTGTTCCAATTGTAACACCAAGTGCAGTAAAAATATTTTTTATTTCCTCGCTTTCGTAAATTTTATGTTGCATTGCTTTTTCAACATTTAAAATTTTACCTTTTAGCGGAAGAATTGCTTGAAATTCTCTGTTACGACCTTGTTTTGCAGTTCCACCCGCAGAATCTCCCTCCACAAGAAATACTTCTGAAAGTTCAGGGTCTTTTGATGAGCAATCGGAAAGTTTACCAGGTAAACCACCACCCACAAGAACAGTTTTACGTTGCACAAGTTCTCTGGCTTTTCGTGCTGCATGACGTGCTTGTGCTGCTAAAATAACTTTTTGTACTATTGTTTTAGCATCTTTTGGATTTTCTTCTAAGTAGTTAGCTAGCATTGTACTAACTGCTTGGTCTACAAATAAACTAACATCAGAATTACCAAGTTTTGTTTTTGTTTGCCCCTCGAACTGTGGTTCTTGCACTTTTACAGAAATCACACAAGTTAAACCTTCACGAAAATCGTCGCCTGCAATATCAAATTTTAATTTTGTTAGCATACCCGATTCGTCGGCATACTTTTTTAATGTTCGTGTTAAACCACGTCTAAAACCTGTTAGATGTGTTCCTCCTTCTATTGTATTGATATTGTTAACATAAGAATGAATGTTTTCTGAGTAAGATGTGTTGTAACTCAAAGCAATTTCAACAGGAACTTCTCCATCAGTTTTATCAATATGAATAGTTTCTTCTATTAATTTTTCTCGAGTTGCATCAATATATTCAACAAATTCGCTCAAACCTTTATCAGAATGAAAAGTGTCTGTTTTAAATTCGCCATCTTCTGTTGTTTCTCTTTTATCTGTAAGTATAAGAGTAATTCCTTTGTTCAAAAACGCAAGTTCGCGCATACGAGCTGCAAGAATATCATATTTATATTCCGAAACAATAAATATTGATAAATCTGGTTTAAATTTAATTATTGTTCCTGTTTTGTCTGTTGTTCCAATTTCTTTTACATCGGCTAAAGGTTTACCTATATTATATTCTTGTTCGTAAATTTTACCGTTTTTATGAATTGTGGCAATTAACTGTGTTGATAATGCGTTTACACAAGAAACACCAACGCCGTGCAAACCACCAGAAACTTTATACGAATCTTTATCGAATTTTCCACCGGCGTGTAAAACGGTCATTACAACCTCAAGTGCCGATTTATTTTCTTTTTTGTGAAGCTCCACAGGAATTCCACGTCCGTCATCACGTACTGTTATTGAATTGTCTTCGTTTATATCTACCCAAATATTATCGCAATATCCGGCAAGTGCCTCATCAATTGAGTTATCTACTACTTCATAAACTAAATGATGAAGTCCTTTAACTCCAACATCACCAATATACATAGCAGGACGCTTACGAACGGCTTCTAATCCTTCAAGTACCTGAATACTATCTGCCGAATATACTTTCTCCTCTGTTTCTTTATTTTCTAACTCGCTCATTTAAAATATTTTAATCATTTAAGAATATTATTGTCACTATACACAAATATAAAAATTTAGATAGGTTTTGTTTGTGTATTTCTTGTATAAAATACTTCTTTTATCAACACGAAATTAACAATTTTTACAAAAAATAATTATCAAAATTTCTCTTATAGAACTTAACCAAAAATACTTAATAAGAAATCTCCACCTCTTTAAATTTAAAATATTATCTTTGAAAAATTAAGAATAATAGCAATGTATAAAAAAATTAGTTTTATTATATTTCTTACGCTAGCTTCAAGCTATACTTATTCTCAAGCTTTATGGATTTTTCTGCTTGGCGATAAAGTTTCAAGTGAAAAGTTTCAAATGGGAACAAATATTTCTCTTGCATATACAAATATTGAAGGATTGCAAGATGCTGTATATCGGTTAGATTGGGCTTTTGGAGGTTTTGCAGAAATTAGGATTAACAACAAATGGTCGTTTCAACCAGAAATGATGATAAAAGGACCTGCGGGTGCAAAAAACATCTACAATTACGAGTTAGAAAAACCTTTGGTTGATACTTTATTTTCGAGCATTGCTACACATTATAAATTTACATATTTTTCGCTTCCTTTATACATAAAATATAAAACTAAGTACATAGGTTTTGGTTTAGGTACACAAGTTGCAATAATGTATAATGGACGATCTTTTTTCGATGGTAAAACTAAAAGTGATTACAACTATAAAATAGAAAAAAAGTTAACTAAAGAAAAAGTTAATATTTTTGATGTTGGTGTAACAGCAATGATTGAATATTACTTATTTCCTAAAAAGAAACTAATGTCTATGCGTATTGGTATTAAATATTATTATGGTTTTCTTAGTCCATTAAAAGAAGAAAGTAATATAAACAACTCTATATTTATGGTAACATGGGGAATTCCTGTTGGCGACGAAAGAAAAGTTAATAATTTAGAATAAATTATATACGAACTTATAAAAATGCAAGTAATGAAAAAAATATTTTTAATAACATTGTCTTTAT
>CAZRWZ010000213.1:0-4601 GCA_964603745.1 uncultured Bacteroidaceae bacterium
AAAATGATTATTGTCATATTCTTGTTTAATTAAGAAGCCTAGTTGCCGCAGGATTGTACATGAAATCTGCAAATCAGAGTTTCACTCTGTTAGTTTATAAGTAAATATCAGTCAGCTTTACCTTAATTTAAATAATGAAGCCCTGACTATTACTATTTTAAAAGTAAACCTGCGGATACAAGATTATATCCTGTGGTTTTATTTTAGCATAAACTTATAATTTCCAATCAATTTCATTATCCCAATTTTGTTTTATTTTAATTTTTTTATCGTAATAGATAATTTCTTCAGGTTGATTTTTTTTTAAATAATTACCGGTATCCCATTTTTTGTTTCTGTTATCATCAAAAATTATTTTTATATTGTAATCGCCTGTTTTTAGAAATGGAAATTCTATTAGTCCGTTTTTAGCAGTAATTTTTTCTTGAATAATTTTATCTTCGCCTTGCAAAAGTTGAACTATCACTTGACTTTGAACATTAGAAAGATTTAATATTATTTTTCCGTAATAGCTCATTTCTTGCGAAGTAAAACTATGTATAATTGTGTCGTTTATTAGTCCAAAATTATTTTCAAAAGCATTTGTATCTATTGTTACACTATATTCTGTATTTTCTTGTAAAGGAAAATCAATATAATATTTTCTTTTGCTTATACTGTCTCTAATGATTTTAAAATCAAGTTTTTCCCAATCTTCGTCGGGTTTGTATTGCATTGCGAATTTATTTTTTTCGATAGAAGTTACAGGATAAGATAAAATAAAAGATAATTTAGAGTTTAGGTTTTTTCTTCCTTTATTTCTTACATTAAATTTAATATCAATTAAATTTTCTTTTTGTTCTAATTGTTCTGCATTTTTTTTTCGTTTTGGTTTCTTTTTTTCTTTGTATATAAACCTAAGAGTATCAGTAAAATCTGTAAGATTAGACAGTGTGTCGAGTTTCTGATATGAAAAAGACAAAAATAATGTATCTATTTTTGCAATATTTGTATCTTCAATAAAAATTGTAATACTATCGCGTTTGGCAGAAAACTCTGTGTAGCATTTGTTTAAATCGAAATTAATACCCTTTAGTTTTGTTTTTTGCGTAAGGCTGTCGTTCATAATAAGATATATAATTCCTTTGTTTTGTCGGATTTTATCTTTTACATATTGTTGATAGTTTTCTTCTTCAAAAAGAAATAGTTCTATTTTATCGGGTTTGTAATTATAAACCGTACGATGCACTATACTATCGTTTAAAGCATCTTTGTTTTTTGAGTTTATCGTATCAATAACTATTTTTTCTTCAACGGTAGTTATTAGCATTGAATCTAAAAAAGCAATTCTTTCGTTTGGTATATCAAAAATACGGTTTTTGTTTTTGTCTTCGAGGGCAAAAATCTTGTATTTTTTATTTTTAATAAATGTAATTTCAAAATTACCTTTTGCATCAGAACGTCCAATATAATTGGGTATTTCTTTATATGGCAAGGAGTCGGTATAAGTTTCGGCATCAAAAAGTAAAATTAAAACATCTTTAACAGGTAAAAGAGTAAATGCGTCAATAATATTGCCTGCAATCTGCATTGTATCAATTTCGTTACCAGTTGAAAAAGCTATGTTAAAATTTACATAAGGATTTCTTTCGTTTACATCAACAATTGCATTGCCAAAATTTAAATGATAGGTAGTGTTTTCTTTTAGGGTATCAGAAATTGTAAATTCAACACTTTTGCCTTTCATTATATATTTTGGTGTTTTTTTTAGGGGTGGCGAAGAAATAAACTGATTGTTTAAATCGCTTACACTAACATATTCGTCGAACCAAACTCTTAGTTTTTTTTCGTTAAAATTTGTTGTGCCATTTTCGGGTATTTGCTGTAATGCAATGGGGGGAGATACATCTTTTGGCCCACCAGATGGATACGAAACATTAGCACAATTATATAAAAAAAATATACTAATTATCGAATATATATATATACTAAATTTTATCAAAATAGATTTGATTTTATAAATAACCTAATTCTAATTTAGCTTCTTCGCTCATCATAGATTGATCCCATGGTGGGTCGAAAACGAGGTTTACTGTGGCGGTTTTAACACCTTGTATAAAATTTACTTTATCTTTAACCTCGGCTAAAATAGAATCGGCAACAGGGCAATTTGGTGCTGTTAGCGTCATTTCTACAGTTACATTGTCTTCATTGTCAATATCTACACTGTAAATAAGACCTAAATCGTATATATTCACAGGTATTTCGGGGTCGTAAATTGTTTTTAAAACACTTAATACGGTGGTTTCTAATTGCATATAATTTTCTGACATAATTTTTTAATTTTTAATTTTAGAGTTATAAGCTAAGGCATAAAGTTTTATTTGTTTCATCATAGATAAAAGTCCGTTAGCTCTTGTTGGCGATAGGTTTTCTTCTAAACCTATTTTTTTAATAAAATATATTTCCGAATCTATAATATCTTTAGGAGCTCTGTTGTTATAAACTTTTACTAAAAGAGAAATTATTCCTTTTGTGATAATTGCATCGCTATCGGCAGAAAATAGTATTTTATTATCTTCTAAATCGGCATTTAGCCAGACTTTAGATTGACAGCCGTTTATAAGATTTTCTTTTGTTTTAAATTTATCGTTTATTTTTGGTAAATCTTTTGCTAATTCTATTATGTAGTTATATTTATCTAACCAATCGTCAAACAAAGAAAATTCTTCAATAATAGCATCTTGTGTTTCGTCTATTGTCATATTTTGTTATTTAAAAAGTGATTGTAATTTTTTTATAGCTTCTACTAATAAATTAATTTCTTCTTCGGTATTATAAAAAGAAAGCGAGGCACGCACAGTTCCTGATATTTCAAAAAAGTCCATTATTGGTTGTGTGCAATGTGTTCCTGTTCTAACAGCAATATTCATTTTGTCTAAAACCATTCCTGCGTCAAGATGATGAATATCATCTACAAGAAATGATATAATAGAAGATTTGTTTGCGGCATTACCATAAATTTTTATACCTGATATATTGCTTAATTGTTCGGTAGCATATTTTGTGAGTTTATATTCGTAATCGGCAATATTATCTAAGCCTATATCTAAAATGTATCTTATTGCATAGTCAAGACCTATTGCTCCAATATAATTTGTTGTTCCTGCTTCGAACTTAAAAGGCAAGTCGTTGTAAACAGTTTTTTCAAAGCTAACAGTTTTAATCATGTCGCCACCACCTTTGTATGGAGGCATTTCATCTAAATATTTTTTCTTACCATAAACAACGCCAATTCCTGTTGGACCATAAATTTTATGCCCTGAGAATATATAAAAATCGCAATCCATATCTTGCACATCAACTGTTTGGTGTTGTATGCCTTGTGCTCCATCAACTAAAACAGGGATATTTTTTGCATGAGCTTTTTGTATAATTTCTTTAACAGGATTTATTGTTCCTAATGTGTTAGAAACATGAGTTATAGAAATTAATTTTGTTTTGTCGCTTATTAAGTTATCTAGTTCTTCTGTTTTTAAAGTTCCGCTTAAATCGAAATTTAAAACTTTTAATGTAGCTTTTTTTCTTTCGCAAAGCATTTGCCAAGGTACAATGTTTGAATGATGCTCCATTCTGCTAACAATTATTTCGTCGCCTTGATTAATGTATTTTTCTCCAAAAGAGTATGCTATTAGGTTAATTCCTTCGGTTGTTCCCGATGTAAAAATAATTTCTTCGTCGGAATTTGCATTTAAAAATTTTTTGATATTTGTTCTAGCTTTTTCGTAAGCCTGAGTAGTTTTTTCGCTTAAATGATGAACCCCACGATGTATATTACTATTGTTTTTAGAGTAATATTCGTTAATAATATCAATAACTTGTTGTGGCTTTTGTGTTGTAGCCCCGTTATCTAAATATACTAATTGCCCTGTATAAAGTTTCTGCTTTAAAATAGGGAAGTCATCTCTTATTTTTTTTATATCTAAACTCAAAATAATAATATTTAGTTAGTTACACTTAGCTAAAAGAGTAAAATAATAATTGACTAAGGTATTTAAATCAAAAAATATAAACAAGTAAAAACAACAGATATTATGTTTTTTTATGAAATTTATAGTTTCTACTCGTAGAAAGAGGTGGTTTTAGTATATAATTTAAATCAAGGGTCAGATATCAACATTCTACTATTAACGTAATTATTTGATTATCAATAAAATAAACCTTGATAAATTTACTTAAATCCTTAATAATAAGTATCTTGACATAAATAACCAATTGATGTTTTAATATGATTACTAAGGATAAAGAGTGCAAATTAGTAAAAATTTACTTATTTATTTGTGATGCTTTTCAAGAAGAGTTAAAATATTACTCAGAAAGATTTACAAATAATGATAAACCTGAATTTACAGATGAAGAAGTGATTACAATTTATTTATATGTAATGCAACATGAACAACAATTTAAGATAAAGCAAATACATAGATTTGCTAAAGAAAATTTAAAACTTTTCTCACTTAATGCTCCTTTCGCCATAATTCTTATTTTAAATTAAACCACCATCAACTAACTATAAATTATACACTATTAACTATAAATTATACACTATTAACTATAAATTA
>CAZRWZ010000214.1:0-4596 GCA_964603745.1 uncultured Bacteroidaceae bacterium
GTTTGAAAAATGGTCATTTACATATGTAAACTCACATTTTTCAACCTACGCAAGCTTTGAACTCGAACTTTATACACCAGATACTTGAGTTTATAGACAAGCTCTAATTAGTGTCTGTCTATAAATGTTCCTTTATACCCAAACAATAAAATATTCATCTGTTTTTTTAAATGAAAGTTCTAATTCGAGGGTTTTATCGGTTTTAATTTCGGCAAAAATTGTTTTGTTTTCAATGTCAACAGATTTTATTAATAACTGTTCATCAAAAATTAAATTTTTTTTAGAATATAATTTATACATTGCTTCTTTTGCACACCAAAACATTGTTAAAGCATCAAGAGAACTTGTACTTTTATTAATCATACTTAACTCAAATTTGTTTAAGAATTTATGCTTTATTTTTTCTATTTTAGGGCTTATCTTTTCTATATCTAAGCCTGTTTTATTATCACTAACAAGTATGCCTATTAAATTACCAGAATGGCTTATACTAATATTTTTTCCGTTAGATAACAATGGCATGCCATTGTTATTGTATTTTATATAAATATTATTTTTGCAAAGTTTCTTTAACAAATATCTAACAGCAAGCCATTCTTTTTTTCTATTTGCATTTTTAAATTTAATATACTGAGCTTTATCGTATTGGTTTAAATCTACAATTTTTAATAATTCTTTGTGGCTATAGTTTACTTCTTCTACAAGCAAACTCAAATTAGAATTATTTAGTGCAAATTGAAACATTTTTATATAATTTTAGGTGTAAAGTTAAAGAATGTCAATGAATTAAACAAAGAAAAAAAGCTTGCCACAACCGACAAGCTTTAATTTTATGGGGACTTCTAATAATTATTTTGTTGAAAAACTAATTTTTAGAGCTCCCCTTATTATAGAAATTAATTTTTATATCTCTTTTTAAACAACTTCTTTTACTAAGTCGGCAGCTTCTTGCAATGTAATTGCAGAATGCACTTTTAAACCGGAGTTATCAATAATTTCTTTACCTTCTTCGGCATTTGTTCCTTGTAAACGAACAATTACAGGAATTTTTATATCTCCAATTTTTTTGTATGCTTCAACAACACCATTTGCAACACGGTCGCAACGAACAATTCCGCCAAAGATATTAAGCAATATAGCTTTTACGTTAGGATCTCTAAGGATAATTCTGAAACCTGCTTCAACAGTAGTTGCATTTGCTCCACCACCTACGTCCATAAAGTTTGCAGGGTTTCCGCCCGATAGCTTAATAATATCCATAGTTGCCATAGCAAGTCCGGCACCATTAACCATACAGCCAACATTTCCGTCAAGTTTCACAAAGTTAAGGTCGAATTTTTTAGCTTCTAATTCTGCTGGGTCTTCTTCGGTTACATCTTGCATTGCAGCATAATCGGGGTGGCGATAAAGAGCATTGTCATCAAGATTTACTTTTGCATCGGCAGCAAAAACTTTATCGTCTGATGTTAAGAAAACAGGGTTTATTTCAAACATTGAAGAATCTGTTGCATCATAAGCTTTATAAAGTGCTACAACAAATTTTGTCATATCTTTAAACGCAGCTCCCGATAATCCTAAATTAAAAGCAACTTTTCGTGCCTGAAATGCTTGAATACCTACTTTTGGGTCAATTTCTTCTTTAAAAATTAAATGTGGTGTTTTGGCAGCCACAGTTTCAATATCCATACCACCTTCGGTAGAATACATTATTATATTTCGACCTGTTTCTCTATTTAATAGAACCGACATATAAAATTCTTTTATTTCTGATGGTCCCGGATAATAAATGCTTTGCTCTATTAAAATTTTATTCACTTTTTTACCTTCGGGTCCGGTTTGATGTGTAACTAATTGCATTCCTATAATTTCTCCTGCAAATTGTTTTACCTCATCAAGATTTTTGGCAATTTTTACTCCACCGCCTTTACCTCGTCCTCCGGCATGAATTTGAGCTTTAACAGCCCAAGTTTCTAAACCTGTTTTTTCAGCTATTTTTTTGGCTGCATCAACGGCATCTTCTGGCTTATCAACAACAATCCCGAAAGGAACTGCTACACCAAAATCCTTTAAAATAGACTTCGCTTGATATTCGTGTATATTCATATTCTAAGAATTTAAATTACTTAAACCTCAAAGTTAATTAAATTATTTAACTATACACAATTTTTGATTTATGAATTTGTTTGAAAATGGAATCTTGTTTATTACATTATCTTTGTAAATTATAATATAGTTATATGTAAATAACTGTATTACTATGTATTATAAAAATAAAATACAAGATTTTATTTTTATTTATACCTTAGCAATCTAAATTATTTTTTTATTAATAATTATGTCGCAAAGAAAAACAGATCATATAGAGCTTGCAAAATTATCGCAAACAGATAAGTTAGAAGCAGATACTCGGTTCTATTACGAACCGCTTTTATCGGCACACCCAACAGGCAAAGTAATAAAACCAATAAGGTTTGCAGGTAAAACAATGCGATATCCTATTTGGATTTCGAGTATTACAGGAGGAACGGATTTGGCAAAAAAGATAAACATAAATCTATCAAAAGCAGCCAAAGAGTTTGGATTGGGTATGGCTCTTGGGTCGTGTCGTTGTTTGCTAGAAAACAATGATTGTTTCAAGGATTTTGATATGCGAAAAAATATTGGGAATCAACCTTTTTATGCAAATCTTGGAATTGCTCAAATAGAAAAAATTGTTAAAGAAAATACGTATCATAAAATAACAGAATTAATTAATAAATTACAAGCCGATGGATTGTTTATTCATATCAACCCATTGCAAGAAATATATCAGCCCGAAGGCGATAAAATAAGCGTTTCGCCAATAAAAACTTTAGAAAAATTTACTGAAAAAATAAAAACAAATATCTTTGTAAAAGAAGTAGGTCAAGGATTTGGACCAGAAAGTTTAGAGGCATTATTTAAGTTAGATATAAAAGGAGTAGAATTTGCTGCTTTTGGCGGTACAAATTTTACTAAACTAGAAATGATGCGGCAAAATAATATTTCTTCTATGCAAAATGTTGGGCATACAATTGATGAAATGATAAAATTTTATAATAGTATATTATATAATAAAGAAAAAACAGTAATAATTTCGGGTGGAATTAACTCTTATCTTGACGGATATTATTATATAAACAAAATAAATGCAGATGCTGTTTATGGACAGGCATACAATATGTTAAAATATGCGGCAAAAAGCTACAAAGTTCTACAAAAATATTTACTCGAAGAGATAAAAGGTTTAGAACTTGCTTATTCGTATTTGAAATTAAAATAAAACATGGAAAATAAAATAATTCAGGGTTTTTCGTTGCTAAACAAAGAACAGAAACTAAAAATAGTTTCAAGTTTTACATCTAAGCCCGAGAAAGCCAAAGAAATTTATAAGTCGTTTTGGATAAAAGATAGTAAAGAATCTAAAATTTTTGATGAATTTAGCGAAAATACTATTTCGCTTTACGGTTTACCCTACGGGATAGCTCCAAACTTTATGATAAACAATAAATCGTATTTGCTGCCAATGGTTACAGAAGAAAGTTCTGTTGTTGCTGCTGCTGCAAAATCGGCAAAATTTTGGTCGAAATACGGAGGTTTTAAGGCAAAAGTTATTTCAAGTGTAAAAACAGGTCATGTTCATTTTCTTTGGTCGGGTAATTACGAGGTTTTGCAAGAAAATTTTCCGGAACTAAAGGCAAGATTATATAATAGAACAAAAGATATAACTGCCAATATGCAAAAGCGTGGTGGTGGAATACTTGATATAGAATTAGTTAATCTGAATAATGACTTGCAAAACTATTATCAAATAAAAGCAAGTTTTGAAACTGTTGATAGTATGGGTGCAAACTTTATAAACTCTTGTTTAGAAGAGTTTGCCGACGAACTAAAAGAGTTTGCCAACGAAAAACAATTTAACGAACCTAGCATTATAATGTCAATACTTTCTAATTATACACCCGATTGCATTGTAGAATGTTCGATAGAGTGCAAAGTGGATGATTTTAAAGATTTAGATATTGGTATGAATCCAAACGAATTTGTGAAAAAATTTGAAGCCGCAGTAAAAATTGCAAATGTTTCAACATACAGAGCAACAACACATAACAAAGGTATTTTTAATGGTATTGATGCCGTAGCACTTGCCACAGGCAACGATTTTCGTGCATTAGAAGCAGGCGGGCATGCTTTTGCTTCGAGAGATGGAAAATACAAAAGTTTAACTAAAATAAATATTGAAAACGGGAATTTTAAATATTCGTTAAATATACCTATTGCAGTTGGTACAATTGGAGGATTAACGGCATTGCACCCTCTTGCAAAACTTTCGCTCGATTTACTTGGTAGCCCAAAGGCAAAAGAACTTATGATGATTATTGCTTGTGCTGGTTTATCTAATAATTTTTCGGCAGTAAAATCGCTTGTTACAAAAGGAATACAACTTGGACATATGAAAATGCACTTAATAAATATTTTAAATTCGTTTGAAGCAAACGAAAAACAAAAAATAGAGGCAGTTGAATATTTTAAAACCAGAAAAGTCTCAGTTAATAATGTTAGAGAGTTTTTAAATAG
>CAZRWZ010000215.1:0-4527 GCA_964603745.1 uncultured Bacteroidaceae bacterium
CAAAATACTAAAATGCAGATGTATAAATCACCGATGTTTAATAAAACAAGGTTTCTATGATAAATTTACTCCACAAATCCAATAATAGTGTTTGCAACGGCACGTGGTTCTGGAGGCATGGCAAAAATATTTTTTTCATATTCTTTGTTATATGGTGAAATATTTAAAGTTTTATTTCCTACAACCAAAGTAGAACTTCCTCCCGGGTCGAAACCCATTGCTTTTTGCATACCAAATTTTTGCATAATTTCTGCCATATCAATATGTGTTGCACCAACCGATTCACGAATTCTTCCGTTTATTGTAAGAACGTGTAAGTTCCCTTGTTTATCTATCCCCGCAGCAATTTTTGGTCCTCGCATATCGGTAAAATCTAAACGGGCTGCTTGCGTGGCAATAGAAAAATCGGTTTTCCAACCCTCTTTTTCCATATCTAAAATAAATTGTCCGTTTTCAATAAGCATTGGTCCTGCTTCAACAGCGTGAAGTATATTATCTAAGCCAATAATTTTTATATCAAGTTTATTACCAAGTTTAAAAATTGTTGTCTCAAAATTTTCTTTTGGTATAGCAAGTGTTAAACCAACAGGAATAATATTTATTTTTTCTCCTTTTTTAGGCTTAATTATTTCCATAATTTTATTGCCTGTTAAACGCACAATTACTCGTTCGTTGGCATCAATAAAATCATTATCGAAAAGTAAATCGTAATATGCTAAACCAGATTTTTTTGAATTATAACAAGTTTTATCAAAAACTATTTCTTTGTTTTTATATGCAATACTAATCCCTTTTGATGAATTAACTTGCTTAATATCAATAGCTCCATTATTATAAATAATTATTGCTGGTTTATTGAAAAGAGGAGCTGCCAACAGTTTTTTATCAGAAATGAGCAAGCCAAGTGGTGAACCGATATAGGATTCTGGCAAACCAAGTTTACCTACAAGTTCGGCGTTTAATATATATCCTCCATTCCAAGCAATTTCAGATTTTTTATTTTTCGATTTCTCGAAACTATTTACAAACTCGGTTACTTTTTTTGGGTTCGTAGCATCAGAAATTACCGAAAATCCCCAATTTTTACCGTTTTGCAAATTCACTTTTGCCATTGCTCCGTTCCAAGGCAAACTGTCTTTGTAAACTCCTGTAACAAATGAATACTCTACGTTTGCCGATTTATTATTTTTAGCATTTAGATTTTCCAGTATTACTTTTAACGGATTTCCTTTTGTAACAGCATCGTGGTATATTTTTTTGCAAAGTTCTTTTTCTCCAAATTTTTCGGCTGTTTTCTTAAATAAATTAGACTTTCTTATTTCAGAAAAATCTTTGGCTGTTTGTATTGGTGTTGGATAAGCCAAAGTAGCTCTTATCCCCGCCGGAACAAACTGAATATAACCCTGTCCAAGTTCTAAACCCATAATATTTGCACCAATATCAGTAAAAGTATGCCCTATATGAAATTTATCTATACCCACAATATCGGTCATAAACGCAGCATTTCGCCTTAGCGAGATAATAAAACCGTTTTTCTTTTTAACTTTGGCTAAAACCTGCAAAGCTTTTTTACCTATATTCTGAAAATGGATTCCAGGTGTCCATTGGTTTGTTTCAATAATTTGTATTATTCCGTATCTGTATAAAATATTTAATTCGGTGTTAATTTCATCGTTTAAATATTCTTTAATTCTTTTTGTTGATGGCCAAGTTGGTAAAGGGTTTTTTGATGTAAAAATATAGATTGGTTCAATATTTTTTTGAGCCTTTTTAATTAAATTTTCGGGTATTGTATCTTCAATATTAATTTCAAAACGTCTTCTAATAGACTGTATAACAAAAACTTCTAATTCGTGAGAAATATATCGTGTGGGAAAATATGCTATTGGCAAATTTGAGTTCAATTTTTCTTTAAGCATATCTCTATCGTCTATGCCAAGGTTTGCACTCCATGTCATTTGCAACATTGCCAAATCCCAATCGGTAAAAAACTTAGAATTAGTTTCTATTTTAGTATCAAATTTAAGTTTAAATATTTTATGAAAAATTAAATTTGTTAAGCCAAACAATTCTTGCAAAGTATAGTTATGAAACAGATATTTATTGCGGTTTCGGTGGCGATATGGTAAGGAATGGTCGTGTCTAATTTTGTTTTCGCCATCAGTTAAACGAAAAATATTATCAACTATATTAAAATATTCCGAAATTTCTTTTTCGCTTAAGTTGTCTTTTTTTGGGTGATGTTTTATCAATTTATTTGCAAAGTGCATAACTTCGCCACGCATATTTTGCTCCTCTACTCTAAAATAGCTTGGGTCTATCAGCGATTTTAGATAAATCATAAATCCAATTCTACCAAATCCTGGTAAATATTCACGGTTTTCGGTGTTTATTATTGCTTTAAATTCCTTTGTATTTTTATCGAAAGATTTATCAAATTCGTTAATATATTTTTGTGTTTCGGGTATTAAGCTTTTGTTATCCTTAAGCTGATAAAATAACTTAACAAAAATATCTTTCATATTCTGCTCAAGAGAATTTAAACTATAACGCGTTTCCACAACATTCTTATTATGAGTTACTTCGTTAATAAATTGTTGAGGAAAGAAAACCCTGTCGATAATTGCTTGCAGGTGTTTATTTGTTATTTTATTTCGTTTAAATTCAATAACTTTTAATCTTTCGCTATCGGATAGATGTTCGCCTATAACCTCAGAATAAACTACCTCCGGAGTATAACGATTGCAGAAAATAGGCACACCCGTAGCTGTTGCTTCAATAATTGGCAAACCTCTGCCTTCGGTTTCGCTTGGTAAAAGCACCAACGAAGCAATATTATATAATTCGGGTAAACCAATAGGATTTTTAAATTGCTTTTTAAAATGCTCTTTATCTAGTTCCGAAAACAAAAATCCAAGAAATACACGATTCCTAAAATCGGGATTAATTTTATTGATTATTTCTTTAAATTCGGCTGTAAGTTTATTAAAATAAGCAAATTGCCCCGATGGAATAGGTCCTGTTACAAGCAGAGTAAGTTTTAAATCTTTAGTTTCAGAGAATCTATTTATAAATTCCTCTTTATCAAAAAGTTTTTTAATTAGTTTTAGCCCTATTTCTATTCTTTTGCGTTCTACAACTCGTGTTGGCTGTAGGAAAACAATGTTTTTTTGCAGAAAATTATTTATTGTTTCGGTTTTATACCCCATTAAAATAGGGTGAACATTATTTTCGCTTACAAGTTTTCCTTTCAGAATATCGTCAACCGAATACGACATAAGAGTATCGCTGTAATCGCTAAAAATTTTATTAAACTGAATAAAAGCGTCAATTTTTTGGCGTTTGCTTATTTTTTGATATTTGTCTATATCAATGGCAGTACCAATTTCACAGATATTACTTGGGTTATGCCCGTTAATCCTGATTAAATGTTTCGATTGTTCATTATTAATATTTACCGATACCCAATTTCGTGCTTCCCAAGGAAATAGCACTTCTATTTGCGAGAAAAATTCGCCAATATGCGAGTTCTGAAAAAAGAAATCGCGTGGACCGTTTGATAATCTTTTTATCTTTTTGTTTATTTCGCTGTTGCCACCTTCCCAATAAAAATCGTGGTTATTGTTTATTATCGGAATACCCATAAATTCCGATATCAACACAGTTGATAAGCTCAAAGCCACATTTCCGGGATTTGAGTTTGTATTTAACAGATATAAAATTTTGATATTATTCTTCTCTATGTATTTACCAAGTTTTTCGGTAATAGTTTTTGTTTGCTCCCAAAAATCAATAATTAGTTTGTTATATTCTTTGCTGCCACGCTGTAATTTTGTGAAAAAGAAATCTTTATACAAATCCCATTTATCGAAACTTTTCATTTCGGGTATTTCAAAAATATTAGCATTGCTTGGCAAAACCTCTCTTGCTTCTTCAAAAAATTCGCCCGAAATATAATGAAATTTTGTATCAGGCAAAAAGCGTTTAATTGCGGTAGTATATTTATCTATCTCAATAGTAACACCGTCGATAGAATAATAAAAACTTAGAAATCCAAAGCTGTTTTTATTTATTTCGTCGAAAAAACTATCAATATCTTTACTAAATGCCGAAGAAGGAACATTATTTTTTTCTTTAAATTCGTCAATAAACAAGCCTAAATCGAACCAAGTATTGATTTTGGCATTATTTAAGTTTTGCATCATTTGTTTTGCAGACATACTTTGTGTTGGCATATTCTTGTATATTTTATGAGCTTGCAAGATACATTTTTTTTAGTTTTCAGATACTTAAAATTAATAGCTTTAAGATTTTTTAAGCTAAAAAATTTATTGTTATAAATACATAAAATTCATCTAAGTCTTTAAAAACATGTGGTTTGAGTATATAGATAAGCTAAAGTGTAAATTTACACTGAGAACTTCTATTAATTAATCTTTAAATTAAAAAAGATTATTATATTTGTAAACTTTCAAGATTATTAATTAAAAAAACAAATATATGTTTAAAGGACATCCGAAAGGATTA
>CAZRWZ010000216.1:0-4519 GCA_964603745.1 uncultured Bacteroidaceae bacterium
TTTTTAACTTTATGAACTTTAAACTTTACAAACTTATACTATGAAACACTTAGTAATGGGAACTGCCGGTCATATAGACCACGGAAAAACCGCCTTAATAAAGGCACTTACGAATATTGATTGCGATACTCACAAAGAGGAACAAAAGCGTGGTATAACAATAAATCTTGGTTTTTCGCATATTGATTTACCATCGGGTAATTCAATTGGGATTATTGATGTTCCCGGTCATAAAGATTTTATTAACACTATGGTTAGTGGTGCTATTGGAATTGATTTTGTTTTACTTGTGATTGCCGCAGATAGCGGAATTATGCCACAAACAACAGAGCATCTTAATATTATAAAATCCTTAGGAATTGAAAAAGGAATTGTAGCAATTACAAAAATAGATTTAGTTGATGATGATCTTGTTGAACTTGCCGAATTAGAGATAATGGAATTGTTTGATACAATGGGATTAAATAATTTTAAAATAGTTCCTGTATCGTCTGTTTCCGGAAAAGGAATAGATGTATTAATTGAAACAATTGATAATTTAATTCCCGAAATTAAAGAAAAAAACACCACAGGGATTTTTCGTTTATATATTGACAGATTATTTACTATAAAAGGCATAGGAAGTATTGTAACAGGTTCTGTATTAAGCGGACAGGTAAATGTAGGCGATGATATCTATCTTCAACCCGAGATTAACAAAAAACTAAAAGTTAAAAGCATTGAACGTCACGGGAAACAAGAAAAAACTGCTTTTGCAGGCGACAGAGCTGCTATGAATTTGTCTGGTTTAAAAAAGGAAGATTTTAAACGAGGTATGTTAGTTTCCGATAAAATTTTAGAAGAAAACGAACTTATTGATGTAAATATCAAGCTTTTTGAAAATGCACCTGAACTTAAACTATGGTCAACAGTTTTGTTTCATGCAGGAACTTTTGAATGTTTGGCAAAAGTGCATTTATTAGAAAAAGAAAAAGCTACTACCGGTAGCGAAGTTATAGCACAAATTCACCTTTCTAAAAAAGCTATTTTGTTTAATAAAGATAAATTTATTATTCGAAATTCATCAGACGACAGAACTATTGCAGGCGGATATATAATTGATAATAAGCCACTTCATCACAGAAAACGAACACCCAAATTAATAGAAAATTTAAAACTTCTAAAATCAGGATTTGAAAACGAAAACAATTTAATCGAATTAATTAAGATAGAACTTAAAAAAGAAAAATCGGCTGTATTACTTAGCTATATATCAGAAAAAATACATCAAACCGAAGAAGAAATTATTGCAATTATCGAAAACGATACAGAAATAATTATGTATAAAAACGAAAATCAGAAATTATTAATTGAGAACTCAGTAAATAATAATTTTATAACACAAACACTCGATTATATTTCAGAATATCACCAACAAAACTATTTAATCTCTACAGGAATAAATGCAAATTATCTTTATGGAAAATTTAATTTGGCAAAAGATAAAACACAAAAAATTTATATAGATTTACTTTTACAAAAACTTGTAAAAGATAATATTATAAAAAAAATAGAAGGAACTTATATTATGCCTGATTATAAAATTAATATAAGTGATGAAATTCATAAAAATATCAATTGGCTTAAAAATAAATTAAAATCATATACACTGCAATTGCCTGTATTAAAAGACATTGAAGAAGAAGCAAAAGAACAAAACATAAACCCTAACGAACTAAGAATGTATTATAAATATCTTACAGAAAATAAAATAATACGACAATACAAATCAGATTATGTATATGCTGATATTTACAAAGAAGTTAAAGAAAAAACTATTAATGCTCTTAAAAACAAACCCGAAGGCATTAATCTTAGTGAGTTTAGACAAGTAGTTGGTTCAACAAAAAAAATAATTCCTCTATTAATTAATTTAATGCTCGAAGACAATGTTATTAGCTCTATGGAGAAACAAGAACGTACAATTATTAGTTTAATTTAAAACAGATACTAAGCATTTAATAAAATAATAATTTATTATCCATAGTTATTAATTTTTCATAAAAAAAACGGTTAAAATAGCCAATCTTATTTAAATTTATTTATATTGCATTTTTTTAAATAACTTAGATGGAAAAGAAAGAAAAATATACATTAGAATATGCTTTTAACTCATCGCCAAAGGTGCTTTACAATAGAATTAGCACAGTTGCAGGCTTGTCGGAATGGTTTGCCGACAATGTAATGATAAAAGGAGATAAATTTATCTTTGTATGGGATGATGGAGAACAAGAAGCAAAACTTCTTGGAAAAAAAGACTTAGACTACGCAAGGTATAAATGGCTCGACGACGACGACGACAAAGCTTATTTTGAGTTTAAAATCGAAATAGATGAGTTAACAAATGATGTATCTCTTATGGTAACAGACTTTGCCTACGAAGACGAAAAAGAAGATGATATAGATTTGTGGGAAGCACAAATTGATAGTTTAAGAAGTGTTATCGGATCATAAAATCACTATAAAGTGAAGAAATTACATTTATTTGTAATAAAATCATACATAGGACCTTTTATAGCCACATTTTTTATTGCAGAATTTATTTTACTTATGCAATTCTTATGGCTTTGGGTTGACGATTTGGTCGGAAAAGGTCTTAGTATATTAATTATAGCAAAACTCTTTGTTTTTATTGCAGCAGGTCTTGTGCCAATGGCAATGCCAATAGCAGTTTTGCTTTCTTCGATAATGACATTTGGCAATCTTGGCGAAAACTACGAACTAACAGCAATAAAATCGGCAGGAATATCACTAATAAAAACAATGTATCCCCTAATTATTATTAATTTGTTACTTAGTATTGCTTCGTTTGGATTTTACAATAACGTAATGCCATACACAAATCTAAAAGCAAAATCGCTATTGTGGGATATAAAAAATCAACGCTTAGATATAAATATCCGTGAAGGTGTTTTTTATAATGGTATTGATAATTACAGTATTAAGGTAGGCGAAAAAAATTTAGAAACAGGAATGCTTTATGATATGATGATTTATAATCATACATCATTAAAAGGAAATGTGGAGCTAACTAGAGCAGATTCTGGTTATCTGAAAATGACTGATAACAAACAATTTTTAATGATAAACCTGTTTCACGGAGTGAAATACGAAGAGCTACCAGAAACCGACCCACGTAAAAAAAACAAAACATTCCCACATCAAAAAGAAACTTTTGACGAAGAAACTGTGGTTTTTAAAGTTGCAGGCTTTGGCTTGAAACGTACCGACGAAAAGCAATATAAAGCAAATTTTGAAATGATGAATATATCGCAAATACATAAATCGGTAGATTCTTTAAAAAATGGCTTAGTAAATGAAAGGAAAGATTTTTCAAAAAACTTGCAAACAAACAACTATTTTAAAAAAGAACAAAAAAATGATAGCATAAAAAATTTAATTGACTTTAATAATCTTAAATATATTGATATAGATAGTTTGTTTAATAAGCGAAACAAAAAAGAAAAGATAAGAATAATGAATATGGCAAGCAATTTTGCCCGTTCTACAAAAACATTTATATCTCAAAACAAAGAAAATTTTGCTTTAAAAAATAAATGGATTACAAAAAATTATATAGAATGGAATAAACGATTATCGATACCAGTGGCTTGCTTTATATTGTTTTTTATTGGTGCACCAATGGGAGCTATTATCCGAAAAGGTGGACTGGGTTGGCCTGTGGTAGTTTCTATTTTCTTCTTTTTGTTGTACTATGTTATATCAATAATTAGCGAAAAAACCGTGCAAGAAGGTTTGTTGCCTGCCTGGCAAGGCATTTGGATATCATCGGTAGTATTGTTGCCAATTGGTATTTTTCTTACATCTAAAGCAAACTCCGATTCTGCCTTATTTGATATTGCAAGATATACCGATACTATTAAAAAGATTTTAAAAAAAATTATAAAGAAAAAATAGAATTATGACAGAATTAGTTATTTCAGATTGGTTATGGACAATTTTTTGGAGTATAGTTCCAATTTCTGAGCTAAGAGGCGGAATTCCCTTTGCTCTTGCCCATGAATTAAACCCTATAGCTGTTTATTTTGTTTGTGTAATTTCTAATGTACTTGCATATCCTATTGTATATCTATTTTTAGATAATCTGCATCCTGTATTCAAAAAATGGGAATGGTATCAAAAATTATTCGATAAATTTATTATTCGTACAAGGCACAAAGTAGAAAAAAAGATTGATAAATATGGTTTTTGGGGCTTAATGATTTTTGTTATGATACCACTACCTGTTACAGGTGCATACACAGGTTCATTAGCGGCTTGGTTGTTTAATATAAACAAAAAGAAAGGCTTTTTAGCTGTTTTACTTGGGGTTATAATTTCAGGCTTAATTGTAACAAGTGTTTATCTGTCTGGTGCAAAAATACTTGATATCTTTATGAAAAAAATATAAATGTAATAGAAAAAAGAAAAAGACCTTAATATTTAAAATATTCAAGGTCTTTTTTAACTTCTCTCCAAT
>CAZRWZ010000217.1:0-4518 GCA_964603745.1 uncultured Bacteroidaceae bacterium
TCTATTCACTTGGCGTAGATTTGTCAGTTTTTTTGTTAATTCCATATCTGATAGAAAAGACGTGAGAATATAAAGCAATAGATTGGTCGCCAATATCAGTAAAAGCATAATCTATCGACAGGCTTTTAAATTTAATACCTAAGCCCATATTTGGTTGAAAAGAAAATTCATCGTCGGCATTAATTTGTGGTATTTTCTGAAAATTACCCACTCCTAATCGTAAGTAAATTAAATTATTATATGATATTTCTGTACCAATATGCGGGTCTATAGAAAATACATTAGATTTTATTAAAACATTTCGTTTTCCGTCGCTTGTAATATCCATATCAAACTCTGCCATACCTGCAAATTTCTTATAAATTTTAAAATTATAAGCTGTACCTAAAATAAATTTTGGCAAAGTAATTTCTATTGAACTCTCAGGAACTTCGTTTCCTGTAGCATTAAAAACTTCTTCAAAAGTAGATGTGTTAAAACTCCACGCATTAAAAGTTGTTGTTATATCACGAAACATTGCACCAAAAGTAAAGTTTTTTTTATGATATAGTGCCGAAGCATCTAAACCAAAACCCCAAGACGAAGCAAATTCGCCTGCAACTCGTCTGATAATTTTAAGATTTCCGCCCACATCTAAACCTTCGATATTTGTTTTTCTGGCATATGAAAACATAAATGCGTAATCGGCAACCGAAAATGAGCTAATTCTATCGTAACGAATATTTCCGTCCTTATCAATTAAATCTAATGTATTAGGAATATCATCAACACCAAAACGAATAATGGTAATACCTAATGCACTTTTTTCGTTTAATTTTGCAGCTCCTGCCAAATAATCATATTTTGATATTCCTGCAAAATATTCAGAGTGCATTAAACCAATTTGTAAATCTTCTTCAATACCTAATAATCCGCTCGGATTCCAATATGTTGATGTAACATCATTAACCGATGCAACCGCAGAATTAGACATTCCTAAAGCTCTTGCTCCAACGCCAAGAGATAAAAACTCGTTACTGTATTTTGCTGTTTGAGCATTAATATTTATGCCTGCAAAGACTATTAATATATATAATAATATTTTCTTTATCATAATAATTTTGGTTTGCTAAAATAACTAAAATTTCAAAAATCTACGCATTTATCAATTTTATTATTTATTTTTACATCATATTTATTGAATATTAACTCTTTTTTCAAAATATTATTGTGAATAACAAAAAAAATAAAACTCTTTTTAGACATCTGCCTAATTTCCTTACTTCGATGAATTTGTTGGCAGGAAGTTTAGCAATAATAATTTTATTTGAAGAAGCACCCGATACAGGTAATGTATCATACTCGATATGGGCAGGTTATCTTATTTTTATTGCTGCCGTTTTCGATTTTCTCGACGGAATGACTGCCCGAGCATTAAATGCATATTCTGATATGGGTAAAGAACTTGATTCTTTGGCAGATTTAATTAGTTTTGGATTAGTTCCGGGCTTAATTGCATATAAATTATTGAAAGAAGCTCTTTTTATTTTCACAACTCCTATTTTAGAAATAGAATACCACGAATTATTAATATTGTTGCTAGCTATGTTAATCCCAATTTTTTCGGGTTTGCGATTAGCAAAATTTAATGTAGATACTCGTCAATCTGAAAACTTTATTGGACTTCCTACACCTGCAAATGCTTTGTTTTGGGCATCTTTATCAATAATTTGGTGGGGAAAAGGCAATGTTGCTTTCGATTTGATAATTACAGATAAAAGATTTTTAATTGCAGCAATTATAATTTTTTCTTTCTTGTTAATCAGCGAAATACCAATGTTTTCGTTAAAGTTTAAAAACTTTTCTGTTAAAGATAATCTAATTCGCTATATCTTTCTCGGAATTTCATTAATTTTGTTGATTATTTTATGGATTAAAAGTATTCCCGTTATCATTATAACATATATTTTTATTTCCATAATAATTGCTATAATTAAAAAATTGAAAAAAGATTAAAGATGAAATTTAACGCAGAAATTAACGTAATGCCTCTTAAGGCACTATTAGACCCACAAGGAAAAGCTGTAACCGCAAGTATGCACAATATTGGTTTCAAAACTGTTGAAAATGTTAGAATGGGCAAACATATAACATTAGAAATTGAAGCAGAAAACAAAGCAGCAGCAGAAGAAAAAGTAGAAAAAGCTTGTAAAGAGATTTTATCAAATCAGGTTATGGAATTCTACGAATATACTGTAAAAGAGGCATAGAATAAGCTTATTAAATACAATTGAATTCCATTGTAAAGATTATATCAAGAAAACTTTTGTTTAATGAATAATAATCCGATAGGTATATTTGATTCTGGTGTTGGTGGATTATCTGTTTGGAAAGAAATTGTTGAAATTTTACCAAACGAAAATATAATCTACTTTGCCGATAGTGCAAATTGTCCTTACGGACCAAAAACAGAACAAGAAGTTCAAGAATTATCGCTTAAACTTGTAAAATTTCTTTTAGAACAAAATTGCAAATTAATTGTAGTGGCTTGTAACACAGCAACAGCCGCTGCAATTAATATGTTACGCCAAAAGTTCGATATTCCCTTTGTTGGTTTAGAACCGGCAGTTAAACCCGCCGCCGAAAAAACTAAAACAGGTAAAATAGGAATACTTGCAACCGAAGGAACTTTTAAAGGAAATCATTTTAAAAAAACATCGCACGAATTTGCAAACGGAGTTGATATTTTTACGCAAGTTGGCGATGGCTTAGTTAAAATTGTAGAAGAAAACAAAACCGATACACAGGAAGCTTTAGATTTGTTGAAATCCTATATAGAACCAATGATTTCTGATGGTATCGACAATCTTGTTTTGGGTTGTACTCATTATCCTTTTTTATGCGATACAATAAAAAAAATTGAAAATTCTGATAAAATAAACTTTATAAACCCTGCACCTGCAGTAGCTCAGCAAACAAAAAGAATTATTAAAGACATTGAAGCAACAAACACCAAACCCTATTATAAATTCTATTCTAATAGTAATCTTAATACATTAAAATCTTTGTTATCAAAAATTGTTATTGATAATGGATTTGAATTTATAAAGGTTTAAATTAATCGAACTTAGACTATTAGAAGCAACACTTACAGATTTAAACTTGCAAATTTTTAAATTAAAATAACATAAGTTTTAAAATAAGCAATAAAACACTTAATTTTGAGACTTCAAAAAAAATTAATAAAAATTATAAAGAATGAATATACACGAATATCAAGCAAAAGAAGTACTTAAGAGTTTTGGTGTAGCAATACAAGAAGGAAAAGTTGCAAAAACTCCTGAGGAAGCAGTAGAACAAGCAAAAAAATTACACGAAGAAACCGGAACAGATTGGTTTGTTGTGAAAGCACAAATACACGCAGGTGGTAGAGGAAAAGGAACAATTAAAGAAACAGGTTCTCACGGAGTTGTTTTGGCAAAAGGTTTAGATAAAGTTTCGGATATAGTTAAAGGTATTGTAGGTGGAGTTTTAGTAACAAAACAAACAGGAGCTGACGGAAAAAAAGTAAATCAAGTATTAGTAGCACAAGATGTTTACTATCCTGGAGAATCTGAACCATCAGAATTTTATATGTCGGTACTTTTAAATCGTGCTACAGGACGTAATATAATAATGTATTCTACCGAAGGCGGCATGGATATTGAAACCGTAGCAGAAAAAACACCTCATCTTATTTTTAAAGAAGAAATTGACCCAAAAGTTGGTATTCAAGGATTTCAGGCACGCAAAATTGCTTTTAATTTAGGCTTATCGGGTAAGGCAATGAAAGAAATGGTAAAATTTGTAACAGCACTTTACAGTGCCTACGAAGGAACAGATTCTTCAATGTTTGAGATAAACCCTGTATTAAAAACTTCTGACGATAGAATTATTGCAGTAGATGCAAAAGTAAATCTTGATGATAATGCACTTTATCGCCACCCCGATTATGCTGCATTGCAAGATAAATCTGAAGAAGACCCATCGGAATTAGAAGCAAAAGAACACGATTTGAATTTTGTAAAACTTGACGGAAATGTAGGTTGTATGGTTAACGGAGCAGGTCTTGCAATGGCAACTATGGATATTATTAAACTTTCGGGCGGAAACCCTGCAAACTTTATGGATGTAGGTGGTGGAGCAAATGCTGTTACTGTTGAAGCAGGTTTCAGAATTATTCTAAAAGACCCTAATGTAAAAGCTATTTTACTTAATATCTTTGGGGGTATTGTTCGTTGCGACCGTGTTGCAAACGGAGTTGTAGAGGCTTATAAAAAAATTGGTGATATAAAAATCCCTGTAATTGTTCGTTTGCAAGGTACAAACGCCGAAGAGGGAAAAGAAATTATTGATAACTCAGGATTAAAAGTGCATTCTGCAATAACATTGCAAGAAGCTGCAGATTTGGTTAGAGAGGTTGTTTAAATTTTTTATAAAACTAAATCCTACGGGTATCAGGTAAAAAAAAGCCACAGAAATATATTTTTTGTGGCTTTT
>CAZRWZ010000218.1:0-4452 GCA_964603745.1 uncultured Bacteroidaceae bacterium
AAATATGAACTTAATAATTCAATTAATATTTTCTTTTTTATCCTACCTTATTCCTAAAGATAAGCGACTTATAGTTTGTGGTTCTGGTGATGGTCGTTTGTTTAATGGTAATCCTAAGTATTTATATATGTATTTGCATAAACACAATACAGATATAAAATATTATTGGTCAACAAAAAACAAGGACGTATATAATAGTTTGAAAAACCTAAATTATCCTGTTATTTTAACAAATACACTAGGTGGCTTTTTTATTCTTTTAAGAGCAAGGTATTTTGTTATCGAAAAATCGTCGTTAGATGTTACCTACACAAAAAGCATTCTTGGTAGATTTAATTATGTTCAATCTAATCATGGAACTCCTTTAAAAAAAGTTGGTAATGATGCTATTACTTTAATTAAAAATCCTATTATTGATAGGTTTATGAAAAAGCACAAGTTATATTCTAAATTAAAATATAAGTATTTTTTATCAAAATCACACGAAGAAGATGCAATTCTTTTATCTGCATTTGGAAATAAAAATATAATAACTTTAGGCTATCCTAGAAACGATAGTTTCTTTAATAAGGATTTATTATTTTTTAATTATTATAAAAAATTAAATTTAAACACATTTAAAAAAGTATTTTTTTATGCCCCTACTTTTCGTGATAATTACTTAAGTGTTGTACCTTTTTCTGATAATATTTATAACTTAAACAAATATTTAAACGAAAATAACTATGTGCTTTTTGTAAAAAAACATCCTATGGAAAAACTTCTTAAAATTCCAAAAGATTTATCAAATATCAAAGATATATCTTTTGAAATTGATGATATTCAAGAAATTTTACCTTTTGTTGATGTTTTGATAACAGATTATTCGAGTACATTTTTTGATTATATTTTAACAGGTAAACCTGTTATTTATTATTCTTATGATTTTGAAGAATATTTAAATAATTGTAGAGGAATGTATTATGATTATTATAAAGAATTACCAGGCCCTTTTGCTAAAACGGAAAATGAATTAATAAATCTTATTAAAAATATTGATTTGTGGAGTAAGAAAGAAAGTTATAAGCATGAATACAATAAATTAGTAGATAAATTTAATAAATTTAAAGATGGTAATTCATCTAAAAGATTAATAAACTTACTTTTTTCTACAGATTTGTAAACTATCTTTTTATAAATAATCTTTAATTTTAACTTTAATCTCTGTTGTTGAAATAGCCTCTGTTCGTGGCAAATAAATAACTTTACAAATATCAGAAAATTCATCAAATTTACCTTCCCAATCGCTACCCATAACAAGAATATCTGCTTTGTATTTTAAAATATATTCGCGTTTTAAATCAAGGCTTTCTTCTAAAAAAACTTCGTCAACATATTTTATAGAGTCAACAATTGCCATTCTATCATGTTCGTTATAAACTGGATATATTTGTTTTTTATTATAATTTAATTTATCGCTTGATACCCCTACAATCAACACATTGCCAAGAGCTTTTGCTCTTTTTATAATATTTATATGTCCAATATGAAGTAAATCGTATGTTCCAAAAGTTAAAACTCTCATTATTATAGTTTATATTTTTTACAAATGTATAGCAATAATCTTAAAAATCATTATTGTCAGTATTACTATTAATATTTTCAAACATAAGTTTATTAATCCAGTTTTGTTCCCAAGCATTGTTGGCTATATTTTCTATTCGTGTTTTAAAATCAATATACAAACCATTATCTTTAACATATTCAATTAGTTCTGTAAATGATTTTAACATACTAGTAAAAAAAGTATCATTCATATTGTTTGTAGCAGAATATTTTTGAGCTGTTTCAATGTTAAATAACATTATATCTGCAATAATAAATGGTTCTACATTAAGCAATTTATATTTTTTTACATATCTATGTGCTACCGAACGTCTCTTTTTGGCTTTACGCCTACCTTCGGGAAAATATTCTTTGTTTATTTTAAATTTAGCCTCGTTTATTAGTTTTTCTTCGTTAGGATTAAAAGCAAAATCGTAATATTCTTTCACAGGTTTAAATCTTGTGTAAATATCAATAATTTGCTGTTCTAATTGTTTCTTTTTTAGACCTGTTAAATATTTTTTTAAATCTCGTTTACTCATATTTTTTTTAAAATGGTTTTTATAATTGTATAAACAAACTTTAATATCTACAACGCTTACAAGATTGTTAATTCTATAAAAACAGCTTGCTATTATTACTAAAAAAAAATAAATTATGTCTACAAAATTATTAAAATATTGTTGAAAAACTAATTTTTAAGAAGTCGCTTATAAATTTAAACGAATAAAAAAGAAAAAAAAAGTAGAAAACACGAAAAGTAACGTGGTTTGAATATATATTTGCGACCAATAAAAAAAGATGTACATTTGGAACATAAAAATTTTAATAATTTATTAATGATGAGCAAGTTTAAATATTTAATAATTAATATAGTTTTAATTATATTTACCCATAGTGTAACTAATGGACAATCAATAGATTTAGATAAAAAAATTGGGAAAACTAATTTTGAAACAGTTGTAAAAACATATGGTTTGTATAAGGATAGCTCAATGAATATATATATAAATAAAGTGGGGCAAAGATTAGTTTCAAAATTAGATACAGCTCTTTTTGAATATAAATTTTATATCGTTAAAAATGAAGTACCTAATGCTTTTGCACTACCCGGTGGTTATATATTTATAACAACAAGTTTGCTTCCTATTATCAACACAGAAGATGAATTAGCAGGAATAATTGGACACGAAATTATTCATTCAAATAATAGGCATTCTGTTCGTCAAATTAAAAAGCGGATAATACCAGCTATTATTACTTTGCCTATTGATATTGTAGCTGATATAGTTCCAATTTTTGGTACATTAACTTCGCCAATTAAATCAGCAGAAAGTATGTTGTTTGCAAGTTATAGCAGAAAATTTGAAACTGAAGCCGACGAACAAGGGGTTATTTTAGCTGCAAAAGCAGGATACGACCCATTGGCATTAATTTCGGCATTAAATAGATTGATGAATACTTTTGAATATATGACAGGAGAAAAGGAAGAAAAAAGTTATTTTGCCGATCATCCTTATACTCCCGATAGAGAAGCAAATATTAAAGCTGTAACAAAAAATATAGTTAACAAAAAAACTGAAAAAATTACTAAAGATTTTGTTAAAGAATTTGATGGACTAATGTACGGTACTAATCCTGATAAAGGAATTGTTAAGAACAATGAATTAACACAGTTAAAAAAAGATTTTTTTATAAAATTTCCAAAATTTTGGATTTTGCAAAACCATGATACTCTTGTTGTTGGCTATAGTCCTAATAAAAACGCAGCTTATGTTTTAGCTTTTGATGACAATAAAGATACACCCGAAGAATTAGCTAAAAAATATATTGATAGCATATCTAAAAAACATAAAGATAATATTGTAAGCTCACAAAAAACTAAGGTAAATGGGGTAGTGGGTTATGTAATTCATTTTGAACAAGTATCGTATAGCGATACTACTTTTGCAAATATATTATGGCTACCAATAGGTGAAAATATGTTTAAGATAAGTACAGTGTCTAATATAAAAGATAATAAAACAATACAAGATATTACAAAAAGTATTAGAATTTTAACAAAATCTGAAAAAGAATCTGTTATGGTTAAATATATCAAAATTGCTACAGCAAAAGAAAACGAAACTATAGTCGATTTATGTAGAAGAACTAATAATAAAGTTCAACCAGATATGATTGCGGTTATTAACGGGATAAATATCAACACAAAATTAAAAGAAGGTCAAGATATAAAAATAGTTTTGGAAAAGAAATTCCTGCAAAAATAATTGTAATTGAAATTTTTTATTAATAGAACTACTAATGCTTTTGCTGAATCTTTTAATGCTAAAATTAAACATTTTAGAGCTAACCTGAGAGGAGTGAAAAATATTATTTTTTTCCTTTTTAGATTGAATAAACTTTTTGCTTAATCCCCATTTATAATATGTGACCCGTCTTTCGTCTTCACCTATTGGTTATTCTTATTTTCGGCTTAAAATAAACAAAAATACCAACAAATTTAGGTTAGTTTTTAAAATTGTTAAAAAATCATAAAAAAAATTAATAAAATATTTAATTAATGTCTTTGTTTTTTAGAATAAAATATTACATTTGCGGAATAATAATGTTTATTACTTAACTTAAACCAAGAAAAGATGAAAAATTTAAGATTATTTTTATTAGCTTTAGCAGTAGGTTCTATGACAATGTTTACTGCATGTGACGCTCCTGCAACTGACGAAGGTACAGATAACGCTGATACAACTATTGTAGCTGAAGATGCTGCTGGTGATGTTGAAACTGCTACTACTGAGGCAGAAGACCAAGTTGCTCCTGAAGAAGAAACTACAGAAGTTGAAGGTACAGAAGTTGAAGGTACAGAAG
>CAZRWZ010000219.1:0-4394 GCA_964603745.1 uncultured Bacteroidaceae bacterium
ACAAATCTATTTTCCTTATCAATTCTTCTCGACCATTTACCTGTAAGTTGGTATTTAAGAGCTTCGGGTTTGCCTATACCATCGTAAGGTGTTTCTAATGTAGCTTTTATTAATTCAGAGATTTTTTTAAGCACTTTTTTCTTTCCTGTTTTTTTCCAAAAATCAAGATGTTTTTCGGCTATTGGTAATAATATTATTTCCATAAATCATCAATCTGGTCAAGTGTTATTTTTTTTCCTTTACCGTTTTTGATGTCTGCATCGCCTTGTAAAATATCGTTTACAAAATCATCATTATAAGGTTTAGATGTAGCAACCTCAAATTTAATCTTTAAAGCTTTCAAAAATGCTTTTAAAGCCTCTAATTTATCTTCGCTCGGGTGTGCTATTATTATATCAGAAGTATTCATAATCAAATATTTTTAACAAAAATACAACAAAACTTAGGTACAAGCAAGATTCTAATTAAAATATAATCCATCAATCGTGCGGTCAATGTCATTAAGTTAAGGATATTGTCGTCATTGCGAACGAGGAACGAGTTCGGCAACGGCAAAGCCCTCAATAAAGTTAATCTCTTGATATTAACAAGATTGCTTCGTCTTCCGATAGTTATCGGAATCCTCGCAATGACGCTTAAATTATAGATTGTAGCCTCCTTTTTGTCTATTAAGCCTCAATTGTTGAAGAACTAATTTTCAGAACTCTCACCCTTAATTATAAAACAAATAAAATTATTAATTGTAATGTATCATTGCTAAAACTTATATGCTCTTATATTCCTTATATGGTTTAGTTTAAATTGTTCTATTGTTAAACTGTTCTATTGTTAAATGGTTAATTATAGATTAATTATCAGGTGTTAACTATTAACTACTAATATTTCTTACTTGTTTAATTATTTCAGATTTTACAGTTTCCCAATTAATTTTTTCAAACATTTTTGGCATTATTTCAATATCAGCATCCTCAAAATATGTTAAACTTTTTATTGCCATAAAAACAGAAGCATCACTATATTTTTGCTCATAAAAATTTATTATTTCTTGTAGTGTAAATTGTTTTAATAAAAAATACAAGTCAATGAAATCTTTCATGCTACCTCTTCCCGTAATTGCTGAAATTTTCATTGCAGCAATATCAATAACATTAGCTAATTTTATTTCATCGATAATTAATTTTGGTTTTAGCCATGGATATGGGTAGTTTACAATATCAATTTTTATTCCATTTAGAGTAAAAATATTTATGTTTTTGGTGAAATGTATAGTTTTAAGTTTTCCTAATGTATTTAATTCCTTGATTATCTCTTGTCTATCTGCATTTAGTTCTCCAAAAAAATCTAAATCAACAGAAATTCTATGACCTATTTGCAAGGCCAATGATGTACCACCAACTAATAAAAGTTTTTCAAAAATATTTATTTTTTGAATTTTCTTTAAAAGTTCCAGTGTTTTGGTATCGATTGTTCGGTAGTGTAACATGAAAATTCTGTTTTTGAAATACCACTTATAACTGATAAAAAAGAAATTGTTTTTTTGTCTAAATCTTTTATAAGCTTTGCTATTGAAATAATAGTATCTTTCTCATAAAACTTTAAAATTATCTTCCAATCATTAAAAGTTCCATATTGTAAAACTTTTTTGATGATAAATTTTTTATGTTTATTCAAATCAATATTGCTACTATCAACATCCCAAAAAAGATGTTTAGATAAAGAGTTTATTATTTCTTTTTTGTTTTTCATCAATTACAAAAGTACGTAATAGTTTGCAAAGTAAAAAGCAAGGCGAGTAAAGTTATAAAGTTTTTGGAGTTAATAAGATTGTATTGTTAAACTGTGTTCTATTGCTAAACTGTTCTACTGTTAAATGGTTAAACTGTTCTATTGTTAAATGGTTTGATTGTATATTATTTTTTTACCAATTTTTTTTCATTTATTAATTGGGCATAAAAAAGTTTGTAATCGTTAATTAATCTTTGATAGCTGAATTTCTCTATTATTTTAGATTGATTTATTTCGGCATTTTGTTTAAAAATTTCAAAATTATTAATAATTTCTGTAAACGCTTTTGTTAATTCTTCAATTTTTTGATTAACAATTATTGATGAGTTTTTAATAGTTATATCGCTAACTCCTCCAACATTTGTTGATACAATTGGCAATGCCGCTGCTTGTGCTTCTATTAAACTAACAGGTGTTCCTTCGTTTAGCGAAGTTAATGCAACAATATCGCTACCTGCGTAAACTTGTTCCGTCTCTTTTATCCACGAGGTAAAAATAATGTTATTTTGTAATTTTAAGATTGTAACATATTTTGTTAGTTCGTCGAATAATTCTCCGCCACCTACAATAAATGCTTTAATGTTTTTGTCGGTTTTTTTTGTAAGAAGATTTATTGCATCAATAAAAAGCTTATGATTTTTAATAGGTACAAGTCGTCCAACTATTGAGATAACTATTTCATTATCTTTCACTTGGTAATTGTTTCTGAATAGTGTTCTGTTTTCAGCAATATTTTCTTTAAATTTATTGAGGTCAAAACCCAGAGGAATTACTTTAAATTTTTCAGGTTGTGCAATTTTGTGTTTTTCTGATAATTCTTGTTTTTGGATATTGCTAATAGCAATAATTTTATCTGTTTTTATGGCAAGAAATCTTTCAAGATTTTTAAAGATACTTGTTTTTATTGCTCCAAAATACGAATGAAAAACATGTCCGTGAAAAGTATGAACAATAATTTTTACTCCCATCTTTTTTGCTGCTAACCTGCCTAGCAAACCAGCTTTTGAAGCATGGGTATGAACAATATCAGGATTAAAATCGGCAATTATCTGTTTGATTTTTTTGTAAGCTCTGTAATCGTTAAGAAGAGAAACCTCACGGCTCATTTCCTCAATTTTTAGAAAATTTACATCTAAGTTGTTTAATATATGGTCAGAACTTTCTTCGCTATCGGTGTGTTTGCCACCAATTAGCAATGTTTCGTATTCTGGACTCAGATACTTAGTAAGGTAAGCCGCATTAAAAGTTGGACCACCTAAGTTAAATCTATTTACAATTCTTAAGATTTTAGGCATTAAACCTATTTAAATTTATATCATTTATATTTTAAGCTATTTGGTATGCACATGCCATATAACTTTCAGAGTTTCATATACTGATTAAAATAATTGGGAATATTATTCTTTTTCCGAATTTAATAATTGTTCTAATTTCTCTAAATTTGGTTCTAAAATAATTTCTGTTCTTCTGTTTTTTGCTCTGGCTTCTTTTGTTGTGCCTTTTTCAACAGGGAAAAATTCACCTCTTCCTGAGGCTGTTATACGTTTGGGGTCTAATTTACTACTGGCTGTAATAATTTTAACTACTGATGTTGCTCTTTTAACACTTAAATCCCAATTATAATTTGCTTCTCCAACATCATCGGTATGACCTTCTACGTTAATATTAACATCTGTAGTTGTTTCTAAAACTTTTGCAATTTCTTTTAGTGCATCTTGTCCTTTTGGATTTACTTTGTCGCTACCAGATTTAAACAGAAGTTTTTCGTCCATCGAAACATAAACTTTACCGTTTTTCTTAACAACAGTTAATCCTTTTCCTTCAAAATTAACAAGGGCATCAGAAATTAATTTTTTAAGAGCCATTGTAGCACTGTCTTTTTTAGCGATAAGGCTTTCAAGTTCTTGTATTCTAGCACTTTTATTATCTAAATCTTTGTTTTTTTGTTCTATTTCAGATGACATTAAATTAAGCTTGTTTTCTTTTTCGTTTAAACTTAATCCTAATTCTTTTAATTTATCTTCTCGTTGTTGCAAATCTAATTGCATAGCTTGAATATCGGTTAACAATTTTTGATTTTCGGCATTTGTTAATTTATCTCTGCCTTCGTAGTTTTTAATTAATTCATTATATAATTTATCAAGTTTGTCATATTGCCAAGTCATTTTTCTTAAAGATTTTCCTGTTACCGTAGTATCTTTAACTAAGATATCAAAATCTCTCTTCAATTTATCGTAATCAGCTTTTATTTCATTGTATTTTTCCGATAAATCTTTATTCTCTTTTTTTAAATTTATGTTTTCTTCTTCACATTTTTCACGTCTGCCTTTTTCGTCTTGATAAAGGCGTGGAGATACACAAGAGCTAAGAAATACTATGCTAAATGCAATTAATAATATTGTTTTGTTTTTCATTATAAATTATTTTTATTTTAAACTATAAATATAGAGTGTAATTGATATAGAAAAACTATTTGCTAAAATAACTTACTAACAAAAATATGAACAAAAATTTAAGCTAAATTTTAAAATTAGTTGTGGATACTCAAGCTACATAGGGTCTGCTGAGAAACGCATAACAGGTTATTATAAAGTTACTTAAACTAAAAC
>CAZRWZ010000220.1:0-4341 GCA_964603745.1 uncultured Bacteroidaceae bacterium
CTTAACACTATAACAAGTGTTAAGAGTATAAAAGTTATATCTGATTTTTTCATTTCGTAAAACGATATTTAAGTAACACAATACTGCAATATTACAAAAAAAGCACATAAGAATTAATGATTATTGTGTTTTTTTTTACAAAAAAAAGAATATTGATGATATGCTATTATAATTTACACTTTAATATTTAATAATGTAATTGATATTATTTATTAAAAAGGTGTTGAACTACCTATATAACATTTTACACCTGCTTTAGTAAATATTTCTGATACACTAAACATATCATCTTTTGTTGGAATATTCTTAGAATCCATTTTGTATTCTTGTTGTAATAATTGATATTTTTCTCTTCCTAAATGATGAAGTGGTAACAAATTAACTTCTTTTATATTATTTTCTTTAAAGAATTTAATATATTTTTCAAGAATTTTCAAATCATTATTGTATCCGGGAATAACAGGTATTCTTACAATTAATCGTCCAGTATAAATATCTGCTAGTTTTTTTAAATTACTAATTATTAATTTATTACTACTACCTGTCTTAGTTTTATGCAAATTATCATCAATGTTTTTTAAATCAAAAAATATCCAATCAATATATTTAATAGTTCTTTCGTAATTTTGCCATGCAACATTTCCACAAGTTTCTATTGCGGTATGTATATATGCGTCATAAGATTTTTTTAAAATTTCTTCAACAATATTTATTTGTAATAATGGTTCTCCTCCAGATAAGGTTAAGCCTCCATCTTGTCCCCAGAATTGTCTATCTCTTTTTATTATTGTCATTAATTCATCAATGCTTATATTTCTAGAATTAATAGATAGAGCTTTCGTATAACAATTGTTTAGACATGAAAATTCAGTGCAAGAATCACAAATTTTTCTATCAATTATAAGTTTATTGTTGATGATTTTAATAGCATCAAAATCACAATCAGCAACGCAAGCACCGTCTAATCTGCATTTAGATACATCATAGAATAAGACATGAGATAAATTTATACCTTCTGGATTTGAACACCAATCACAATTTAGTGTACAACCTTGCATAAAAACAACAGTTCTACAGCCTGGTCCATCGTGAACAGATAGCCCTTGTATATCAAAAATTTTAGCTTTTATTTCCACTTAAAATCAGAACAAGTATTAGCATTCATTTGTGGATATGCTTCATGTTTATCCATACATGTACCTATTTCATCTGATATTAACTTAAAATGTGTGCAATGAGTACATTTTTGTGCTTTTTCAAAATTTTCACAAGAAGTATCATCAGCTAATATATCATTTTTGTCTCTTTTACAAATACCTTTAAATGCATCAATAGCTAAATAGTATTTACAATCGTAATGTTTCATTTATTATTATTTTTTTTTAAATATAGAGATGTAATAATGACATTAAACCTCTAATTAATTTTATTTATAATTTTAAATTTCTTCGTATTCTGTACGAGCAATTACTTCATCTTGAATTTGTTTTCCTAATTCTACCCAGTATTGAGTAAATCCAGCAACACGAACCATTAAACCTCTGTAATTATCAGGTGCATCTTGAGCTTCTTTTAACATTCTTGAATCAACAATATTGAATTGAGCATGAAAAGCTCCTTTTCTTAAATAGGCACGAATCATCTCTAAAAACTTTCTAGACCCTTCTCTTCCTTTTACAACCGATGGGTGTATTTTCATATTTAATTGCGAGTTTTGAGATAAAGAATGATTATAGCATGTAGCAGAATTAAATAAAGCATACGGACCGTTTTTATCTGTACCCGGATATGCAGATACAGAACCGTCGGAGAATGTTGTTCCGCTTAATCTTCCATCGGGTGTTGCTAAGGTAACAGCTCCCATTGGTGCATGAGTTGATACTGAAATCTGGCAAGGGTATAACGGCTCATCGTATAATGATTTATATTGCTCACACATACTAGCGAACCATATTTGCCATTCTTTAAAAATATCATCAACAAACTTATCATCATTTCCATATTTTGGAGCATCTAAACATTGAGAATGTATTTTTAACCATTTGTCTGTATCATCTTTTTTAACTTGTTCTATTAAGCTGTATGAACCGGTTTCTTGTGCAGTATAAAAACCAAAATTATTGTCAATTGCTTCTTTTAATGTTTCTAAAGAGATATTTTTTTCTTCATATACATTCTTTTTTAATGATGCTAAAGAATTAGCTAAATTAACACCTCCTGAAACTTCAACATTAAATGTTCTGTTATATCTACTACCTTTTCGGCTAATATCTTTTCCTGTTTCTAAACAGTCTGGTTTAAGCATACTATTTACGATAGAAGGAGATATTTTACCCCAAATATCATGTTGTATATTGTTTGTAAGTGTTAAAACTTCTACTGTTAAGCTAAAATATTCTTTAAATGTTTCCCAAATTTCATCGTAAGTCTTTAATTTTTTTCCATGTGCAGGATACACTCTTACACCTGTTCTTCTATCTAAACCATCAAATAAAACTGCTTCAAGAATTTTAGGTAACGAAATAAAATGAACTCCTACACTTGTTGCAGGGGCAGAACCTCCGGGTATATAGTGTGTTTCTCCATTAAATTCAAGAGGCATCCAACTTCCTGCCGAAGTTTCTAAACATCCACCAATTGCCCATGCTCTGGCTTCTTCTGTATCCATACCTTCTTTTTTGAAATTTTGCATTACAAAATCCATGGCAACCCTATTGTTTACCCATGCAGGATAACCTGTTCCAATTTTTGTTGTTTCAATACCTTTTAATAAAAATTCTTCTGGTAATACTTCATCGTATAATAATGTAAGTGTTGGTTGTGGAGTATCACAAGTCATTGCAGATTCCATTATTAACATTTCTAAATCATTTGCTGCATTTTCTCCATCTTTAGTTAATCCGCCTATACTTAAATTATTAAATGTATTTCCGCTTAAAACACCACCTACTACTCCCATTGATGCAAATACATCAATTTCGGTAAATTTCATACGCATTGCTTCTAATAGCTCAAGTGTTTGTTTTTCATCTATTTTACCTTCGTCCATATCTTTTTTCCAGTATGGATATAAGACTTGTCCTAAACGACCGGGCGAAAGTCCTGAAATTGCATCTTCATTTAAAACTGCAATATGAAATGTCCATGTTAATTGTAAGGCATCTCTAAAATCTCGAGGTGGGTTTTCTGAAATCCATTCTAAGCGTTCTGATATTTCTAAATATTCTTCTTTTTGTTTTTTATCTTTTTCTAAATCAGCCATTAAAATAGCTTCTTTAGCATAATTTTTTATCCATGTTTGAATACCATACAAGGTGATTTCTACTGATTTGAAAAAATATATTCTATCCATATCAGGAAATCCTGCTGTATCACTAAGTTTAGATTTACATATATCTATAATTCCGTTTATACCATATTGTAATGGATAATAATAATTCATAACTTCTCGACCTTGAGGAAGGGTATAGCCAGAATCAAACATGCAAATTACAGCTCTCATAATCTCCTCTTTGGTATCATATCCTGGTACCATTTGTTCGTACTTATGTCCAATATCATCAACAGATTTATTATACCATTGTTTTGATGTGGCTATTAGTGTTGGTATTTCTTCTTTTCGCATACCAAATTTACCTGCTATAGAAACTATATTTCCTACACTTTTAGTGACATTTCCACCTCCTTGTCCCATTGTGGTAACTTCATCAGAACTAACTTTTCCTGCTTCTAATGCTTCTTTATATATTTCATCTTCTTTTGCAAGAAAAAACGATTCTGATAACCAAGGCATAGGATATGAACCTCTTAAGTATTCAGATTTTTGCATTACTAATAATTCTCCGGGAAAAATTGAAGGACTTAAATGTTCAAAGCCGGTTTTTAAAGCTTCTGCTCTTCTAACAATTGCAACTTCGCCTTCTAATTCATTCCATCTACGTGTGTACCAATAAGGAAATTGCATAGATGCAGAAGATTTTGCTTCAAAGTATCTTTCTCTAATTTTTTCTACTCTTGGAGTTGGTTTTTTATCAAATTCTCGTGCTAATACATTATCTTTTGGAGCTTTACCATAATAATTTGTAGCCTTACATGTTAAAAATTCTGTGTTCTGAGACATAATAGTAATATATATAATCAATATTAATACAAAAATACTTTTTTATGATTAAAATAAATACTTTTTTAATTATTTATTTTTATTTATACAAATTACAATATAATTAAGCTATTGTAATTGTTTGTATTTTTGTATGTTAAAAATAGCAATAGTTTTTTATTTTACAAATGATGTTCGTTAAATTTTTTCAAGCGATATTCTAAATCATCAAATTGATTTTT
>CAZRWZ010000221.1:0-4335 GCA_964603745.1 uncultured Bacteroidaceae bacterium
AATAAAGCTTGAAAAACTCAAGCTCTATAATATTTTATTTCAATCTATTTCTAGCAATAAATTACATTTGAACATCTTTATCTTTTTTTGGTTTAGACGAAGATGTTTTATGATGATTTCTGTTTGAAATAGTCCATGCTAAAGAAACATAAAACAACTGTACATCATAATTTTCGTATGGTTTAATTTTAATATCAGTACCATCAATTTTAGCTGTATAGCTTTGGTTCATAAAATTTTCTAAATACCATTTAAACTTAATAGTTGCACCTTGAGCAAAGGTAACACCTGCAAATACCGATGGTAAAAACTGTGTTACTTCATCGCCCCACCATTCGCTATATTTAGATTTTTCACCATCAAGCCAAACTTTTTCTTTATAATGAAAAGCATATTCGTACTCACCACCTGCAAAAAAGTAAAAACCTTTATCAAAATTTCCTAATTTTAAGGCAATAGGCATACCAAGCGTGTAAGTTCTTTGTTTAACTTTTGATAATCTATTATCTAAAGCAGTACCTGTTCCATCTTCATCATAATAAGTTAACTTACCATTAGATTGGTGAAAATAGAATGCTTCTGGCTCGGTAATAAAACCAATATTTCTCATGCTAAGACCAAACATAATACCTACGTTATTACTAAAGTCGTAATGCCAAGCTTGTTGAAAATGAAACCAAACCGTAAAACGCATGATGTTTTTAACATCTGAAATATCAGTATTTCCGGCAGTATCTACACTAAAACTATTTTGTACACCGGCAAAACCAAAAATAATTTCTCCAGACGAGCTTCTATAAAGCTGAGAATAAGATTTTCCAATAAACAAAACGCTTACAAACAATAGTATTAAAGTAATTTTTTTCATATTTTATTTTTTAATTATTATAAACTTAAGACGTTATCGTCCTTTTTTTGTTACTGCAAAAGTAAAACTTTTTTTATTTATTTATAATTAAAATAAATAATAATTAAAATTATTTATAATTAAATAAGCTAATTACCTTTGCAAAAAATATTTTAAATGATAAACCTTGAAGATATAAATGAATTAAACGCTAGAATTGATGCGTTAAGGAGGCATCTTTGACATTGATGCAAAGCTAATTCAGATATCAGAAGAAGAACTAAAAACTCAAGCTCCAGACTTTTGGGACAATGCAAAAAAGGCCGAAGAACATTTAAGATTTATTGCTGAGATTAAATTTTGGACGAAATATTTTGCAGAAATATCTACAAACTACGACGATTTAATTGTTTTAAACGATTTTGCTATAGATGACGATATTAATGAAAATGAAGTTGAAGAGCAATACAATTTAACTATTAAATTAGTAGAAGACTTAGAATTAAAAAACATGCTCCGTAATAAAGAAGACAAATTTGGAGCTTTGTTAAAAATAACACCTGGTGCAGGAGGAACAGAAAGCCAAGATTGGGCAGAAATGCTTATGCGGCTTTATATCCGATGGGGAGAAAGAAATAAGTACAAACTTAAAGAAATAGATTTTCAAGAGGGAGATAAGGCTGGTATAAAATCTGTTACCCTCGAATTTATTGGCGATTTTGCCTACGGATATTTAAAAGGAGAAAACGGTGTGCATCGTTTAATACGTATATCTCCTTTCGATTCGCAAAAAAAACGCCACACTTCTTTTGCATCGGTTTTTGTTTCGCCAATGATTGATGATACTATTATTATTAATATAAATCCTGCTGATATTGAATGGGATACTTATCGTTCTGGTGGTGCAGGTGGGCAAAATGTTAACAAGGTAGAAACTGCTGTTAGATTAAAACATATTCCTTCAGGAATTATTATAGAAAATTCTGAAACACGTTCTCAGCTAAAAAACAGAGAGAATGCTATGCGTTTGCTTAAATCTCAATTATACGAGCTGGAACTTAGAAAACAACAAGAAAAACAAGCCAAAATTGAAGATGCTAAAATGAGTATTGAATGGGGTTCGCAAATAAGAAATTATATTATGCACCCATATAAACTTGTAAAAGATGTTAGAACAAACTACGAAACAGGTAACGTGCAACGTGTTTTAGATGGAGAAATTGACGATTTTATTAAAGAATATCTGATGATGTTTGGCGGTGCTAAAAAATAATATTTATCTATTTTTATAAAATAAAAAAAATGAATGCAAATTTAAAAAGTTCCTTATTCCCATTAATTATTATGGGTTTTTTATTCTTTATTCTAGGGTTTGTTACTTGGTTAAACGGTATTTTAATTCCTCATCTGAAAATTGCTTGCGAATTAACTAATTTTCAATCGCTATTTGTTGCATTTGCATTCTACATATCATTTACAGTAATGGCATTACCATCTTCGTGGATATTGAAAAAAACAGGATTTAAAAATGGTATAAGCATTTCATTAATAATTATGGGAATTGGTGCAATAGTTTTTATTCCTGCAGCAATTACTAGGGTATATTTCTATTTTTTAACAGGGCTTTTTATTCTTGGCTCTGGTATGGCTCTTTTGCAAACTGCTGTTAATCCATATATTACAGTGCTAGGACCAATAGAAAGTGCAGCAAAGCGAATAAGTATAATGGGTATTGCAAATAAAATTGCAGGTGCAATTGCTCCCTTAATTTTAGCATATTTTATTGTAAAAGATGGAGATGATACCTTTAAAGATAGTTTAATAAACCTTAGTGAAACCGCTAAACAATTAAAACTTGACCAGTGGGCATCAAGAGTTATTAACCCCTATATTGTTATGTCGGCAATATTAATATTGCTTGGTATTGCAATGAAATTTATTAAACTTCCGAAAATAAATTTATCTGCAAACAAAGAAACAATAACAGAAAACGACAATAAAAAAACTAACATATTTCAATTTCCATATTTAATACTTGGCGTAGTAGCTCTGTTTTTTTATGTTGGTGTTGAAGTAATTGCAGGCGATACAATTATTAGATACGGGCAGTTTTTAGGTTTTGAAATGGAATATGCCAAAGCATTTACAACATATACACTAACAGCAATGTTAATTGGTTATATTTTAAGCATTGTTTTAATTCCAAAATATATTTCGCAACAAAAAGCATTGCAAATTTCAGCAATTTTGGGTGTAATATTTTCTGTAATGGCTATTTTTACGAATGGGGCTGTATCGGTGTTTTTTATAGCTGTGTTAGGTTTAGCAAATGCTGTGGTTTGGCCGGCAATATGGCCTTTGGCAATAGCTAAACTTGGTAAATTTACAAACACAGGCTCGGCTTTGTTGATTATGGCAATTTCGGGTGGTGCTATCTTACCTTTGTTATGGGGTAAGTTTATAGATTTAGCTCTTCCTAGCACAGAAATATTAGATAAATTAAAGCTCTCTGATATTAACAAATTTAATGAACTTAATGCTAATGCTGCTCAAAATGCTTACTGGGTTTTAGTTCCGGGATATTTGTTTATTTTTTATTATGCTATTAAAGGTTACAAAATTGGCAAGAATACCTAAAAATGATATAACAGATTTATATTAAAAATATTAAAATTAGAATTTATATAACTACTTGGGTGTTCACTTACATTATTAAAATAATATTTAGAAGATACCTGAGAATGCAAACTAAATTCGGGGTTATACTCTAAACTTAACATTAAAGATGTACCTAAATCTATTTCATAACCAAAAGTAAAATCTAAACCAAAAGTAATATAATCTGCATTTGACACATCAGCTCCTTCGCTACCAAAACCTTCTGCTACACTGTCTTTTACATACACAACAAAATCATCATATCTTTTAGAAAGATTAGCATATCCAAGCAAAGCACTAGAGCTAACATATATTCTGCCAAAGCCAAGCTTGTCGGATATACCAATACCTGCTCTTGCATCAATATTTGCATATGCATTTACGTATTTTCTCGATACCATATTACCTAAACTATCGTTAAAACCATACATATCATTTGTTTCTTTCATATAAGAACTAATTTTATATTGATAGAATAGCTTATTAGATTTTTCTACTTTATACAGAATAGAAAAATTTCTTACCGAAAGATTTGGATCCATTATTTGCTTAATAAAAGTTCCTATATTTAAGCCTAAATATCTTTCTTTAGTTATTACTGTGTTGCTATCATCTAAATAGCTTTTATTGTTTGTTGTTTGTCCAAAACTTATTGTTGAAACCAAACTTAAAATTATTAATATATTTTTCATTAGTTTTTATTTTATTATTTGTTTTAGAAACGTAGTATTTTACATATTATTTTATTTAAAGATAGATTTTTATTTATTAATTTTCAGAAACAAGAATATAACACCACTGCCGTACGATACAACCTAAAATCCGCAAGT
>CAZRWZ010000222.1:0-4333 GCA_964603745.1 uncultured Bacteroidaceae bacterium
AGTTTGAGAGTTATTTAGTTGTTTTTATGGAATAAATTAAGATGAAATTTAAAGAGTTTAATTTTAAATTTCATTAAATTCTATGAAATTTGTAGGTCTGAGGGAATTACGCATAACAGTTTAACAATAGAACAATTTAACAATAGAACGGTTTATAAATTGTCGTTGCTATTAACAAAAAAAATCATTAGCTTTGCTATCAATAAATTTTAAAAAATAATTTACTATGATAAAGCAATTAATAGAATGCGTACCAAATTTTAGCGAAGGTCGCGATATGAATATCATCAAGCAAATTACTGATGAGATAGAAAAAATAGACGGAGTAAAATTATTAGATGTTGATCCGGGAAAAGCTACCAACCGAACAGTTGTAACCTTTGTAGGAGAACCAAAACCTGTTATGGACGCAGCTGTTGCTTGTATTAAAAAAGCATCTGAAATTATTGATATGAGCAAACAAAAAGGAGCTCATCCACGATTTGGAGCAACCGATGTTTGCCCATTAGTGCCTGTTTCTAATATCACTATGGACGAAACAGTTGAGTATGCTCGACAGCTTGCCGAAAGATTAGGCAAAGAACTTAATATCCCAATTTATTGCTACGAAAATGCGGCATTTAAAGAAGAAAGAAAAAATCTTGCATTTGTTAGAGCAGGAGAATACGAAGGATTGGCAGCAAAACTTGCCGACCCAAATATGAAACCAGATTTTGGACCTGCAAAATACAACGATAGTGTTGCAAAAACAGGTGTAACAGCAGTTTCGGCTCGTGATTTTTTAGTTGCATTTAATGTTAATTTAAATACAACATCTACTCGCCGAGCAAATGCTATTGCTTTTGATGTGCGTGAGCGTGGTCGTAAGAAACGCGAAGGTGGAACATTATCAGGCAAACTTGTGAAAGATGCTAATGGCAAACAAGTTTGGGAACCAGGAACTTTAAAAGCAGTTAAAGCAATTGGTTGGTTTATAGAGGAATTTGGCGTAGCTCAAATATCAATGAATTTAACAAATATCTCTATAACATCGGCACACAAAGCCTTTGATGAAGTTTGCAAAAAAGCAGATGAAAAAGGAATTAGAGTAACAGGTTCGGAGCTTGTAGGTTTAATTCCGCTTAATGCAATGCTTGATGCAGGTCGTTATTTCTTGCGTAAGCAAGAGCGTTCTACAGGAGTTGCCGATAAAGAATTAATTAAAATTGCTATTAAATCGATGGGATTAAACGATTTATATGAGTTTAAACCAGAAGAAAAAATTATAGAATATGTTTTGGCTAAATCAGATACAACACCAAAACTTATTGATATGACTTTAACCGAATTTGTTGAAGAAACAGCTTCGGAATCGCCTGCACCAGGTGGTGGTTCAATTTCGGCTTATATGGGAGCAATGGGTTCGGCTTTAGCAACTATGGTTGCAAACTTATCATCGCATAAGCGTGGTTGGGACAAGCGTTGGGAAGAATTCTCCGATTGGGCAGAAAAAGGTAAATATTATCATGATATGTTAAATAATATGGTTGACGAAGATACAAATGCATTTAATAAAATTATGGATGCTTTTTCTTTGCCAAAGAAATCTGATGAAGAAAAAACTGCTCGTACAAAAGCCATACAAGATGCTACAAAATATGCAATTGAAGTACCTTTTAAAGTTATGCAACTTTGCTACGATAGCATGGAAGTGATACAAGCAATGGCAGAAATTGGTAATCCAAACTCGGTTACAGATGCCGGTGTTGGTGCTTTGGCTGCTCGTTCGGGTGTTATAGGAGCATTTTTAAATGTTAGAATTAACACAGCCGATTTAGATGATAAAAAATATGTTGAAGATATTCTTAAAAAAGGAAAAGAACTTCAAGATAAAACTATTGCTAAAGAACAAGAAATACTTAAAATTGTTGAAAGTAAACTTTAATTCAATAATATTATAAAAAACAAACCTAACAGATTTTATATTTGTTAGGTTTTTTTATTGATTACAAATCTTCAAACAAAGGAATATCTTCTAAAAAATTATAAGATTTGTTTTCTTCATCAGATTGCATACAATAATGTGATATTCCGTTGGTTACCATCAAATATTTTGGTTTTAACTCGTAGTGATAATCAAAAATTTGCTCAAAAACTTTTTTATCAATTTTAATTTTTGGAGCTTTACATTCTACAATTAATTTGGGTTTCATCTCACTATTAAACAAAACAATATCGCAACGTCTAATATTTTTATTAATACTAATTTGATATTCGATAGAAATAAGATTTGCAGGATAATTTTTATGTTCTACTAAAAACTTTATAAAACTTTGCCTTACAAATTCTTCTGGTGTAAGCTTTACATATTTACGCCTAAATTCATCTAAAATATATGTTTTGCCATTTTCTGTTTTTGTTTTAAAATCGAAACTTGGCAAATTTAAATTATCCATTCAGCAAAGTTAATAAAATCATTTGTTAAATCTTAGCTAAAATCGTAAATTGCAAAGCAAATTAAAAATGTATGAAAACAAAAGAAGACATAGTTAAAGATTGGTTGCCACGCTATACAGGCAGAAAGATTAAAGATTTTGGAAAATATATTTTGCTCACAAATTTTGATAAATATGTAGAACTTTTTGCCACAAAATATAATGTACCAATTGTTGGAGCCGACAAACCTATGCCAAATGCACATCACAGAGATATTACAATTATTAATTTTGGAATGGGAAGTGCAAATGCCGCTACAATTATGGATTTGCTTGGTGCAGTTGAGCTAAAAGCTGTTTTGTTTTTAGGTAAATGCGGAGGATTAAAAAAGAAAAATAAACTTGGCGATTTTGTTTTGCCAATTGCAGCAATACGAGGCGAAGGAACATCAACAGATTATTTTCCGCCAGAAGTACCTGCACTGCCTGCTTTTAACCTTCAACGTGCTGTATCTACCTCTATAAGAAATAAATATAGAGATTATTGGACAGGTACTGTTTTTACAACAAACCGAAGAGTTTGGGAACACGACGAAAAATTTAAAGATTACTTACGTGATATTCGTGCAATGGCTATAGACATGGAAACTGCAACAATATTTACTGTTGGTTTTGCTAACGAAATTCCTGCAGGTGCATTATTGCTTGTAACCGACCAACCAATGATTTCAGATGGAATTAAAACAAGTAAAAGCGACAAAACTATTACACAAAATTTTGTAAAAGAACATCTCGAAATTGGGATTGACTCTCTTGCAACTATTATAAATAACTTAAAATCAGTTAAACACCTAAGATTTTAATTAATATGACATTTGAACAAGTATTAAGCGATTTAAAAAATAAAATTTATAAGCCAATATATTTATTTACTGGAAACGAACCGTATTATGGCGATGTTATTACAGAATATATTAGCCAAAATATATTAACAGATTCAGAAAAAGCTTTTAACCAAACAATAATCTACGGTAAAGATTCTAAAGTTAATGATGTTGCCGATTTATGTCGTCGTTTTCCTATGATGGCAAACAATCAAGTTGTTATTCTAAAAGAAGCACAAGATTTACGAGATTTTTCAGAGTTTTTAGATTATTTTTTAAATCCATTGGCTTCAACAATATTTGTTATAAACTATAAATACAAGACTTTAAAAAAGAACACAAAAGTTTATAAGGCAATTGCTAAAAACGGAGTTGTTATTGAGGGTAAAAAACTATACGACAACGAAATGCCAAAATGGATAAACAATTTTATTGCAGAAAAAAATAAAAAAATTGAACCAAAAGCTACACACTTACTTGTAGAATATTTAGGAACAAATTTATCTAAAATGGCAAGCGAATTAAATAAATTACTTGTTGCTATTGAAGGAAAATCGGATACTATTATTGTTGATAATGTAACCGAAAATATTGGTATAAGTAAAGATTATAATATTTTTGATTTTAATGATGCTCTTGGCGAAAAAGATATTTTAAAAGCAAATACAATAGTTAATTATATGGGGCAAAACCAAAAAGAAACTCCTATACAAATGGTTATTCCATCAATTTTTTCTTTTTTTCATAAAGTATTATCATACAAATTATTAAAAGATAAATCGCAAAGAAATATTTTTACTACACTTGGCACTGGTTCTAATTTTATTGTAAATAAATACAGAAAAGCTGCAAACAATTACGATAATAAAAAAATTGTAGAAATAATTTCAATATTAAGAGAATACGACCTAAAAACAAAAGGAGTTGGTGCTAACAATATAGCAAATCACGATTTATTAAAAGAACTTACTTTTAGAATTTTGCATTAATAGATGAGATTAAAGACCTTAGATATTAGATTTTAGACTTTTACGA
>CAZRWZ010000223.1:0-4308 GCA_964603745.1 uncultured Bacteroidaceae bacterium
GTTTTAAACAGTTTAAAAACAGCTTTTTATGCGTTTATCAGCAGACCCTAATTACATATTGAGTATATTCTATTAATAAATCTCAATCTCGTAAGGAACTCTTGCCTGAACGCCTTTTGTGTTAAGTATTTTATTTAATCCGTTATAGTATCGGTAAGAAGCTCCCAAGCTTTCTTGTAAAATATTTGCTTTTGCCTCGCCTGTTAATTCTTTTAAAATTTCTTGCATAAAATCTTTATGTTCAGGAAGTTCTTTAATCTTATAGTTCTCTAATTTTGCTAGTTTTGCAGCTTCTTCAACAGCAGTTTTTAAACCTCCAAACTCGTCAATTAAGCCAATTTCAATAGCATTAACACCACTCCAAACTCTTCCTTGCCCAATGCTGTCAACATCGGCAGTTTCCATTTTTCTGCCTTCGCCTACATGCGAAATAAAAGTGCCGTAAATATCTTCTACAGATTTTTGTATAACAGCTTTTTCGTCTTCGCTCATTGGTCTGTTTGTTGAACCAATATCAGCATGGTCGTTAGTTTTTACTCCATCGGTATGTATTCCAATATTATTCATAAGTTCTGTGCCATTCCACATTAGACCAAATACTCCTATTGAACCTGTAATTGTGTTTCTGTTTGCAAAAATTTTATCGGCAGGACAAGAAATATAATACCCCCCCGAAGCTGCAACATCACCCATAGAAACAACTACTGGTTTAACTGCTTTTGCAAGAACCATTTCTCTCCAAATAATATCCGATGCCAATGCACTACCTCCTGGTGAGTTCACTCTTAAAACTATTGCTTTAATTGTAGAATCTTTTCTTGCTATTCTAATTTGTTCCGATATTCCATCAGAACCAATTTCTGAGTTACTTCCTTCGCCCATTTTTATTTCGCCGGTAGCGTAAATAACAGCAATTCTATTGTCTGTTGGCTCTCTGTCAGGATTAAATTTAATAGCATCTTTATAATTGCTTAATGATACAAAATTAATATCATCAAAATCTTTAACTCCTACAGAATCGCCTAATTCAGTTAAAAGTTCATCTTTATATTTTAAACCATCAACAAGTTTATATTCTAAGGACGATTTTGCATCTGTAATTAACATTTCGTTAGCATAACGATTTAATTCATCTACAGAAATATTTCTCGATTTTGATATGCCATCAAGAATATTATTCCAAATTGTTCCAATAAATTTAGATGTTTGTTCTTTGTTTGCATCACTCATAGAATTTAGCATAAATGGTTCAACAGCCGATTTAAATTTCCCATGACGTATTATAATAGGCTCAACACCAATCTTTTGCAATGCTTCGGTATAAAACATAACTTCGGCATTCAATCCTTTTAGTTCCACTAATCCCTCTGGATTAACATAAACCTTATCGGCTGCCGATGCTAAATAATATGTTTTTTGTGTATAATAATCGGCATAAGCAAAAACAAATTTGCCCGATGTTTTAAAATCTAAAATGGCATCTCGCAATTCTTCCATTGTAGCAACTCCCGCAGGTATAGAGGTTAAATCTAAATAAATTCCTTTAATTTTATCATCGGTTTTTGCTAAATTTAATTGTTTTAAAAGAACATTTAATCCAATTTTATTATCGGGTTTCATTGCTTGGATATTAAAATTTTCAAGTGGATTTTCCGATGCTCTATCAACAATTGTATTCGATAATTCTAATTTAAGGATAGAATTTTCTTTTACAATAAATGCTTCTTTATTAGAGGCACTACCTATTATTGCAAGTATCACAAATATAAAAATAAATGCAAAAATTGAAAGAGCAATTAAGCTAGCAAAAGTGAATTTTAAAAAACTTTTCATGGTATTAATAATTTAAATTGATTTTATATTTCATCATTATGACGATGTTATTATTTATTTGTTACAAGGATACGGATTTTTCATTTAAAATAAAAAATAATGTATCTTTGTTTTTCATAAAATTATAATATCAAAATGAGGTACAAATTATTATTTGTAATTGCAATAATATTTCTTTTTAGTTTAATGTCTTTAACAAAAGATGCTTCTTTGCCTTCTTTTGATTTTAGTTCTGTTAAAGAACTAACTAATAAAGGATTTTTAGAAACTAAAATTAGAGGACTTGGCGGATATCAAAAGGATTGTATAGAATTTGATTTACAAAATAAAACCTCTGATACTTTATTGGTTTATATTGAGGCAGGTAGAATATTAACTTCTGTTGATACAGCAATTCAAGATATTTTTTTAGTAAAGAATTTAAAATTTAAAATTTTTCCTCGCAAAAGAAAAAAAATTAAAGGATACGGATTTTGTTGCCAAAGTAAGAAAAATGCTCCTTATGTTGATGCCAAATTTAATTTGGGATATTTAGCATCAGACGATTGGATTTTGTTAGCCGAAGTTATAAATAAAAATAATTTCCCTGCACAATCAATACAAAATGCTGTTTGGGTTTTATCCGATAATCATGCATTTAGCTCAATAAATGCTAAAGATTTATCTACAATACAAGATTTACGCAAAACAATTGCTAAAATAAAAGACTTAGAAATTCCTTGGTACACATTAAGGTATGCAACAGATACAGCCAAGTTGTTTTCCGATAGACCCGAACAAATTGTTGGAAATTTTAATTATAGAGTAAAAAATAATTCTGTAATAACAATAAGCATAAAAGATAAAAGAGGGCAAATTGTAAAACGAATGGTAAATGCAGAATCTAAAGGTCCGGGCGAGTACGAATTTAATTTAAACTTAAATGTTTTAAGATGGAAAAAAGGCGAATACGCCGTTTATATTTATCAAGATTATTCAAAACTAATACGTAAAAAAGTTTTTATTTTATAAAGCTTTAATTCGTATATTACAGATAACTAAAGCAAAGTATAAGTTTGTCTTGCAAATATGATTTTTTTCGTTTGGAAGTTTGCAAACTTATATTAAATTTGTTGAGTTATAGAAAAATAGTTTTAACCATTTTAAATATTTGATTATGAACAGTCAAGATTATATCGAGAGAGAGAGTAAATACGGAGCGCATAATTATCATCCACTTCCAGTTGTTTTAGATAAAGGCGAAGGTATTTTTGTTTGGGACGTAGAAGGAAAAAAATATTACGATTTCCTTTCAGCTTATTCAGCTGTAAACCAAGGTCATTGTCACCCAAAAATTGTTAGTGCAATGACAGAACAAGCACAAAAATTAACACTTACTTCAAGAGCTTTTTACAGTTCTGCACTTGGTGAGTACGAAGAATATATCACAAAGTTTTTTGGATACGATAAAGTTTTGCCAATGAACTCTGGTGCCGAAGGCGACGAAACAGCTATTAAATTAGCTCGTAAATGGGCATACGAAGTAAAAGGGGTAGAAGAAAATAAAGCAAAAATTGTTGTTTGCGAAAATAATTTCCACGGAAGAACAGTTACAATTATATCTATGTCAACCGACCCTGATTCTTACAAAGGGTTTGGTCCTTATACTCCTGGTTTTGAGGTTGTAGCTTATAACGATATACCTGCTTTAGAAAAAGCATTGGAAGATCCAAATGTAGCAGCATTTTTAGTTGAACCAATTCAAGGCGAAGCTGGTGTTTATGTTCCAGAAGATGGATATTTAAAGAAAGCTTATGCTGCTTGTAAAGCAAAAAATGTTCTTTTTATTGCTGACGAAGTTCAAACAGGTATTGCAAGAACAGGAAAACTTTTAGCAGTTGACCACGAAGGTGTTCGTCCTGATATTTTAATCTTAGGAAAAGCTTTATCGGGTGGTGCATATCCTATTTCTGCTGTTTTAGCCGATGACGATATAATGTTAGTAATTAAGCCTGGCGAACATGGTTCTACTTTTGGAGGAAACCCTATTGCTGCAAAGGTTGCCATTGCTGCTTTAGAAGTTGTTAAAAACGAAAAACTTGCCGAAAATGCAGAACGATTAGGTAAAATTTTTAGAGACGAACTTAGAAAAATTGATTCTGATATGATAGAATTAGTTCGTGGTAAAGGTCTTTTAAATGCTGTTATTATTAAACCAAAAAATGGTAAATATGCTTGGGACGTTTGTGTTGCAATGAAAGAAAATGGTTTAATTGCAAAACCAACTCACGACCATATTATCAGATTTGCTCCACCTCTTGTAATTAACGAAGAGCAAATTATGGAATCTGTTGAAATTATTAAGAAAACTTTAGCTCAATTCTAGAAATTAGATTTTAGATATTAGGCCTTAAACAAAATTTGTTTAAGGCCTTTTTTTTTGATTGCTCTGAGGCACATCATATTTTTATCTTCTTCAATTTGAGGTATGTATAT
>CAZRWZ010000224.1:0-4302 GCA_964603745.1 uncultured Bacteroidaceae bacterium
AATTTTGGCTCAATAGTAAATGATAGTTCCAAGAGTTCTTAAAATATGGGGCAAAACTTTTGTTTTGCTCATCTATTTTATCTTCATTAGAGAAAATTAAATCTAATTTTTTATTAAAATTTAGTTTCTTTACAATTTCGAATAAAGCATTTTTAGACAGTAAATCATCTTGGTCTAATAATGCAATAAATTCTCCTTTTGCTAATTCTAATGCCGAATTTGAACAAGCCGAAATGTGTCCGTTTTTAGCTCTAAATTTAATCTTTATTTTTTTATCTTTTGATATTTCTTTTAAATACGACAGTAGTTTTTTGTTTGTCGATTTATCGTCGGCAATACATATTTCCCAATTTTCGTAATACTGATTTTTTACCGAATATATTGCTTGTTCTAAGTAGTTAATATCGGCATTATAAACAGGTATAATTATTGAAATTAATGGGTTGTATTTAAATTTCTTAATAATATTATTTATTTTTTTTTCTTCATTATTTTCATTTTCTATAATCCATTTACTATAACTACTTTGTATATTAATACCTATGAATTTATTGGTTTTTAATCCTGTTAAAAATTCTTCAAATGTTATATTAACCATATTGTCAGAAGGAGTAAATATTGGAGTTGGGCTTAAGTTATCTTTGTTTCCTTTATATTTATAATGTATTAAAAATAGCGACTTTAAAAATAGAAATTTAGATCTTTTTAATTGATGTTTGTATTCTGTTTTATCAAAATATTGTTTTACAATTCCCCCTGTTTCTGTACATTTAAATTCTTTTATAAGCTCAAAATATTCAATCTCATCTTCAAACCAGATATTTCTTTTTTCTGTTTTTCCAAACTCAATATAATGAACAAAAGGATTTACTCCTACTTCTTTAACATCTTTATATTTAGTTGAGTAATAATGGGTGTTAAATTTTTTATTAGGATTATATCTTTTTTTATATCCTAATAATAAATAATGTATAGATGCAATATTAGTGCTTACAAAAAAAGGGAATAAAAAATATTTAGAATAGTATTCTGTATCAATATTTTCTGTAAGAATTTTATAATCGTTAAATAATTTAGAAATCGATTTTCTTTTATAATTAAAGCCAAATAATCCACTAAAAAAGCTAAATAAAATAACTCCTTGGTTTCGACTAAAAACATCTTCTGTTAGCATTGCAAATAAAAATAAGATAATAAAAATTGAATAAAGTGTGTTTTTGTGTTTTAGAGCTAAGAACAGAGGGTATAACATAAATATTAATAGAAATAAAAATCCAATAATACCAAACATTAGTAAAAACTGTAAAAATTGATTATGAGTTCCATATTTGCTCTCTAAACCAAAATAAAACTTATTTGTTTTAAATCTGTTGTGCAAATCATCAAGAAAATCGCCTGTGCCTGAGCCTAAAACAGGTCTTTCTTCAATTTCTTCTAATGCACATGTCCATATAGCTAAACGAGTGTTTAATCCATTCCAATTATTGTTGCTAATATTACCATTGAAATGATTTATAGGGTTTTTGTTAGTGAAACTAAATTCTGAATTTGTAACACTTTTAAACCGTTTCACTGTTTTTGGAAACAAGCTGAACATTGCAAGTAGTAATAATAAAAAACTAATGCCAATACCTATGTTTAATATAATATTTTTCTTTTGTAATAAATATTTTATTAGTAAAAACCCAGATATGATATAAAGTGACAGTATTGATATTCTACTAGCTAATAAAAAGTTAAAAACAAAAAGAAATGCTATTATAAAATAAATTAAGATTTTTATGTTCTTATTTTTAAAAGAGCCAATGCTAATATGATAGATAAATATAAAGATAGCAAAATTTACATAAATTGCATAATACACCGCTTGAAAGCCAAAGATATTTATAAGGTTATCATTATAAAAGAAACCTGTATCTTTCCACTGAAAGAAATAGAAGTATGTTCTGTATAACAATCCTAATACTGCAACAACAAATGTGCTTGTTGCAAATAAAATAGATTGTTTTTTTATTTCAGATTTGTTTGGCTTTATAAGGTACATAATTATCGGAAATACAATAAAAGCAGACCTTACTTCTAAATTAAAAAAACCATATTTAATATTTTCCGAATAAATTAAGCCTATAAAATGTAAAAAATAAAACAGTATAAATAACAAAATAATTGGGCTTTTGTAAATGTTTCTTAATTTAGAAATTAAATTGCCAGAAAATAAACTTGCTATAAATAACACAGCTATTGAAATGTTTTTTACCAAATCAATAGGTATAAAAAAAGTAATAATAACAATACTTAAAAGTATTGTTATTATTTTATCATATTCAATTTGATTGTTTTTCACGAAATGGGTTTTTTAAAATTTTCTTATGTATAAATAACTTGTCTTATATTACAATTTGGCTTATCATACCCTAAGTCTATATCTTGATGTAAAATTATTGAAACATATAGGTTTTGATAAATAGCATTAGCATGTTTATTACAATAATTGTCTGAACAAATTTTATGAGAGTTTATTCCCATAAGATTAGCTATTTCTTTATGGTCTTTTAATAATTTTATATTTTCTATTGCTTCGTTATATGTATCATAAAATAAACCATTAATACCTTCAACAACCAAATCTTTGTTGCCAATACATTTAGATAATAATAAAGGTAAACCTACATTCATTGCTTCTAAAACAGAAAAAGGCAACCCTTCCCACCTTGCAGTAGATATGTATAAATCAGCTGATTGCAGGTATTTTTCCACTTCGCTTTTATTTAACCAACCTGTTTTTGTAATATTTTTTGAATTTAATAACTCTTTTTGTATTCCATCTCCTACCCAAATAAATTCATAATTATCATCATTTTCGAAATGTTTTGCAATTATGTTAAATAAATTAGGTGCTTTTTGTTTGGCTATTCTGCCTGATGTTACTATCCTAAATTTTTTGTGTTCGTATCGTTTAAATGGCTTGTCTGATATATTTGTGCCGTTAAAAATAGTTTTAGATTTTATTTTATTTTTCTTTAAAGCTTCGTATTCCGATATTGATGTTGATATTACTTTTCCTGCAAATAAATACCCAAATAATTCTAGTAATAAATAAGTTAGACTTTTTATTTTTGATATGTCTTTATTTATAAATGAAACTCCATTTGGAGTGTAAACAACATTTTTTATACCTAGTAGGAAACACACAATTCTGCCAATAAACCCTGCTTTTGATGAATGTAAATGAACAATATCACAATTTTTGTATGGTTTTAATATTTTATATAATTCTATTCCAGCTTTAATATCTTGTTTTAAAGAAATGTTTCTTATAGCATTTGTCCACCTAATATATTTTATGTTGTCAGGTAATACTTTTTTTACATCATCAGCTTTCATTACATTTTTTCGTTCACCATGAATAATAATAAATTCATTATTCTTAGTGTCTGCAACAATATCTTGTAAAAAAGTTACTAATCCGGCGGCAAATGGTTCTATTACGTGTATAATTTTCATTTATTGACTAATATTGTAATATTTTAATTTAAAAAATTGATTTACCGAATTTGGTACTATCAATAATATTAAGATACGAATTGTACCATAAAAAAAATAAGGATTAAAACTGATGTTTTTTAATGATAATCTTAAACGGTTAATTAATTGTATTCTTCTTTTTTTGTAAGATATACTTGTTTTAGATAATTCTGTAGATGTTAATACCTCGTCGAAATTTGCTGTTGTGTGATTATTAATTATTCTGTAGAAAAGGGCATAATCTTCGGTGTATTTATATTTTACAGGATAATATTCTAAATTAAAAACATCTGTTTTGTACATAACCGACGAATGAATAAAACTATTTTTGAGAAACATATTTCTCTTAATTTTTTTATGATGTAAAGGTACTTTATAGGTGTATTTATATTTCCCTGTATTGTCAATAAAATCTACATGAGAACCTATTAAATAAATATCTTTATTGTTTTCTAAAAAAGTTTCTTGTTTATAAAATCGGTCATCTTTGCAAATATCGCCAGCGTCTAATCGGGCAATATATTTGTAATGATTTTTATGCATTATATATTCTATACCAATATTTAGGGCGTTTTCTATACCTTTGTTTGTATTACTTTTTAAAACTATTAACTCACCACTGGTATATTCAAAACTTTCTTTGTTAGGTATTTGCTCTGCAACAGAGCCATCGTCTATTATTAAAACATCAATTTTTTCGTTTGCACCAATACTATTAATAGATTTTTTTAATCCTATTAAATTATTGTAATGAGGTATTAATAATACAGATTTATT
>CAZRWZ010000225.1:0-4302 GCA_964603745.1 uncultured Bacteroidaceae bacterium
TAAATTAGCAACATTTTCATCAAAAATAGTAAGAATATCAAAATAAATATTTCCTTGCTTTAAAACTCCAAGCACAGGATTATCGGTTGTTAAAAGTTTTCTATATAATTTTTCGGCTTTGTCAGAGTTATTCTTTTTGCCATCAAAAACTAAGCGAACAGCAAAACTATCAATTTCGTGTTCGGGTAGAGTGCCACCGCCATACTGACCTTTGCTTTCAGTAATTTCAGATTTTATTTTATATTTTAAAAGTTCTTTTTGTAGATTTTCGGCAGTTTTTCTTTTTTCTGTAATACTTCTTTTTAATGTTTTAAAAATAATATTTTTTTCAAATAAATCTTTATCGTTTAAATAGAATTGGCACGATGTTTCTAAAACAGCCAAAGTGGTTTTGCTAACTCGCAATGCTCTCATTAGAGGTTCTTTGCGTAGTTTTTCTATAAATTCTTTTTTACCTGCAATAATTCCTGCTTGTGGTCCGCCCAAAAGTTTATCTCCACTAAAACAAATAAGGTCAATTCCTGTTGCAAGTGCCTGTTTTACATCGGGTTCGTTTTTTAATGCCTCGTTATCTACCTTGCGTAAAAGCCCTGAGCCAATATCATAAACTACAATTATATTATGTTTTTTGCCAAGAGCCACAAGTTCGTCTAAACTAGTTTCTTTTGTAAAACCTTTTATCACATAATTTGATGTGTGGGTTTTAAAAATCATACCTGTATTTTCGGTAATATTATTTTCGTAATCGCTAAGTTTAGTTTTGTTAGTTGCACCAACTTCAACCATTTTGCAATCCGAAGCAGCCATTATATCGGGTATGCGAAACGAACCGCCAATTTCTATTAACTCGCCACGCGAAGTAATAACTTCTTTGTGTTTAGCAAAAGTTCGTAAAATAAACATAACAGCAGCAGCGTTGTTATTTACAACCAAAGCATCTTCGGCTCCTGTTAAAAATTGCAAAAGTTTTCTTGCGTGGCTATCTCTATGCCCACGTTTTGCTTTGTCTAAGTCAAATTCAAGATTGTTATATCCGATAAGTGTTTTGTTTACCTGCTTTAGAAGTTCTTCGCCAAAAGGAGAACGTCCTAAGTTTGTGTGGATTATAACTCCGTTTGCATTTATTACAGGCTTTAAACTTTTGTCGGCAATGCTTTTTGTTTTATTAATTATTTGGTTTATAAAATCTTCTATTTCTGGAGCTTTATTACCTTTTTTAATTTTTTCACGATATAATTTTATTGTTTCCCGTATCGAAAAAGTTACTAAATCAGCATTATAAGTTTCTATTAAATGTTTTATTTCTTTGGTGTTAAGCAGCTTATCTACTGCCGGAAGTTTTTGGTATTCTGTATTTTGATTACTCATATTTTTTATTTTCTTATCTAACAAAGATAATAACAATATTATATACTCAAAGTTAATAATATTTGTTTTATGTAAAAAAAACATTTTATCTTTGTATTACTAGGGGCTGCTGAAAAGCAAAAAAAAAGGAGAGCAATTTGCTCTCCTTTTTTTTTATTATTGATATCCAAAAAAACTATTTTTGTACTGTTTTAACAACAGCTTCAAAAGCTTTTGGATTATTCATAGCTAAATCTGCTAATACTTTACGGTTAAGTTCAACACCTTTTGCGTGAACTAATCCCATAAATTTAGAGTACGATAATCCGTAAGGACGAACTCCTGCATTAATTCTCTGAATCCATAAACCTCTAAACATACGTTTTTTGGTTTTTCTATCACGATAAGCATATTGTAATGCTTTTTCGTGCGAATTCTTAGCTACAGTCCAAACATTTTTTCTTCTTAAGAAATAACCTTTAGTCTGTTTTAAAATCCTTTTTCTACGTGCTCTTGAAGCAACGTGATTTACTGATCTTGGCATACTATCTAAATTTTATGAACAAAAGGCGTTTCGAAATTACGAAAACTTATTTGGCCTTTTTATTCTAGTTAATTACTTTATTATATACTTATTTCATGTTTAACATTAACTTCACATTGCTTTCATCAGCTTTATGAACTTCTCCAAAATGAGTTAAATTTCTTTTTCTCTTTTTAGATTTCTTAGTTAAAATATGACTTTTAAAAGCATGTTTTCTCTTTATTTTACCACTACCGGTTACTGTAAACCTTTTTTTGGCACTTGATTTTGTTTTTACTTTAGGCATCTTACAAAATTTTAATAAATTAATAATTACTCAGCAAAAACTTCGAATTTAATCTCTGCTGAAACTTCTTTATGAAGTTTTACAACAGCCGAATAAAAACCAACTTCTTTAACAGCTTCGTCTTTAATTTTAATATTTCTTCTATCAACTGTTACTCCTTGCTCCAATAATACCTCAGCAATTTGTACGTTTGTTACAGAACCAAATATTTTTCCTGTAGTACTTGTTTTTGTTCCAATCTTAATTGGAGCTTCTTCAAGTTTTTTAGCAAGCTCAAGAGCTTCGTTCTTAATTTTCTCTTCTTTATGTGCTCTTTGCTTCATATTTTCTGCATGCATTTTTTTTGCAGATTCCGAAGCTAAAATGCCAATTCCTTTAGGAATAAGAAAATTTCTTCCGTATCCGTTTTTTACAGTTACGATATCGTTTTTGAAACCTAAGTTAGGTACGTCTTGTTTTAATATTACTTCCATATCTTCCCCTCCTATTTCATCATATCAGTTACATAAGGCAATAAAGCTATGTGACGACATCTTTTTACTGCTGTCGAAACTTTTCTTTGGTACTTTAGTGATGTACCAGTAACTCTACGTGGTAAAATTTTACCTTGCTCATTTAAAAAACGCTTCAAAAATTCAGGATCTTTAAAATCAACATATTTGATTCTGTTCTTTTTGAAACGACAATATTTTTTCTTCTTAAAATCTACCGCAACTGGCGATAAATATCTAATTTCTCCGTTTTGTGCCATTTATTTTTCCTCCTTACTTGCGTTTGATAGTCTGTCTTTTCTCTTAAAACTATATGCCAATGCATATTTGTCTAATTTGATGTTTAAAAAACGAATGATTCTTTCATCTCTTCGTAGTTCCACTTCAAATTTGTCGATAATACTACCTTCTGCTTTAAACTGAAATAAGTTGTAAAATCCAGTAGATTTTTTCTGAATTGGATAAGCTAATTTTTTTAAGCCCCAATTCTCTTCATTCACCATTTCAGCTCCATTAGAAGTAAGAAAGTCTTTAAACTTCTTTACCGCTTCCTTTACCTGTGCTTCAGATAAAACGGGAGTCAAAATGAAAACGGTTTCATAATCTCTTACCATAATAATTAATTTTTACTTTTTTAATTTGAGTCTGCAAAAATAGGTATTATTAAGTAATTATCATAATAAGTTTAGTGTTTTTTTTATATTTACTTTTATTTATTCAAATCACGGTGTGACTATTTGTTAATCATTATATTATGTTTTAAAATCTTAGTGGTATTATTAAAGAAAGTCACGTCGTGATTATTAATGAATTATGTTTTGCTAAAATTGGTTTTTAAATTTTATTAATTTTACTTGCATATGTATTTAAACTTAAGCTAAATTTGTAAAAATAATTTTTTTTTAAGATGTTGATGTTTTCAGAAAAAGAAATAGATAATTATATAGAAAATCATATTACTGCCGAAGATGATATTTTGGCAGAACTAAATCGTCAAACACATGTTAGAATGATGCACCCACGTATGTTGTCTGGGCATATTCAAGGTAATATTTTAAGCATGATGAGTAAAATGATAAATCCTAAAAACATTTTAGAAATTGGAACATACACAGGATATTCTGCCATTTGTTTAACAAAAGGTTTGCAAAAAGGAGGAAAACTTACAACAATAGAAATTAACGATGAGTTAAAAGATTTTACTCAATCGTTTTTCGATAAAGCCAAACTTAATGATAAAATAGATTTTATTATTGGTGATGCATTAACTGTTATCCCAAAACTAAATATTAAGTTTGATATGGTTTTTATTGATGGAGAAAAATCACATTACAAAAAATATTTCGATTTGGTAATTGAAAAAACTTGTAAAAATGGTTTTATCATTGCCGACAATACGCTTTGGGGCGGAAAAGTTATTGAAAAAGATATAAAAAATAACGATTATTTCACAAAAGGTATTATAGAATTTAATGATTATATTGCTAATTGCAAAAAAGTAGAACTTGCACTTTTTCCTGTGCGTGATGGAATTACTGTTATGAGGAAAAAATAATATATTCAAAACCACCTAATGAACTAAAAGTCCATAGATTTGAACTACGAATAAAATTCGTTATGCATAGAAACAAGAC
>CAZRWZ010000226.1:0-4281 GCA_964603745.1 uncultured Bacteroidaceae bacterium
AAAATGAGGGAAACAGGAAAAAAATATTTACTAATACATATCATTCTTGTTTTTTTACATGAAGCTAAATGCAAAACACCTCGCAGGTGCTATGCATTTTAACAAGCTGTTTTGGCTAAAGCCAATTTATGATAAATATTAATAATCAACAGCATAAATACCATTGCTAATGATAGGTTATGTATTAATTTTTGAATTTTGCAGAAATGAAATCATAATAATCTGCGTTTATCAGCGTCAAAAGAAAATTAGAAAGGATAACCAATACTAAAATTAATCATATTATTTCGAGGAATAAAAGGATTGTATCCCGGCTGAGCTACAATCCATCTTTTATCTTCGAGTTCTTTAGGGTCTCTGAGTTTAAATCCCCAATCGAACCTAACAAGAAAGAAAGTAAAATCTAAACGCAAGCCAAAACCTGCATCAACGGCTATTTGCTTATAAAATTCGTTTGCATAGAATTTTGCATCATCTCTTGTTTCCGATTTATTTATTGCCCAAATATTACCAAAATCGCTAAATAAAGCTCCTTCAAACAACCAAAACATTTTAAATCTATACTCAAAATTTCCTTCTAATTTCATATCAGAAGTTTGGTAAATTCTAATTTCATCAGGATTATAATACGAACCTGGCCCAAGCGACCTAACCACCCAAGCACGCAAACCATTTGCTCCGCCAGAGAAAAATTGTTTTTCGTATGGTAGTGTTTGTGCATTTCCATAAGGAAGCCCTAATCCGGCATACAATCTATAAACAATAGAATTATTTTTATCTATTATGGTGTTATATCTAAAATCTATATCAAACCTAAGGTATTGAGAATATTTTTCGCCAAATATTTTATTTGGTTCTCCATCGGTATTTTTGCCATTAATTAATTGCAAAATATTACCCGAAGACTCTAGGTTTAACCTTGTATAAATAAAATTTTTATCTTTACGATAATCTTTATTAGAAAATATTATACTGTAACCTGTTGCTGTAATTAACTGATCTTCGAAAGAGCGTTTCAATCCAATATTTTTATCTAACACTTTGGTAATAAACAAACTGTCTTTGAAAGGTACTTTTATTGCACTAAGCTCCAACAAAGAAAACTTATGACTAAGGTATTTCTTGCCTTTCCATATATAACCAAAACCCGACGATGCAATACTTTTTATATAATCGGGGCGAGTTTGATAGTTATAAGAAACCGATATAAAAGTTTTTGGAGCATTGTTTCGTATAAATTTTTCGTGGTTCAATGGTAATAAAAATATTGGTAAACCTAAGCTTGTTTCAATTCCAATTTCTTTGGTATTAAAAGGCATTACTTGATCGTCATCGTCTCCGGCAACAGCGGTTTGTGCCTCTATCGCTCCTTTAAATTTTAAATTAAAATTTTCGCCACCATTAAATATACTTTTATGATTGTATAAAAAGCTACCTGCAATTCCAAGGTTTCCTGAGCTGTTTGTTCCTTCTAGCTCCACTGTGTATGATTGTGATTTAAATGGAGTTAGCAATATTGAGCAATCTAAATAAGCATCTTTGTTTTTGGTTTTTTCGAAGTTGATATTTGCAACTTTATAAGTTCCAAGCCGGCTTAAATGATTACTTGTTTCGTTTACCCACGATAAGTTATACAGTTTGTTTGGCTTTATGTAAATATGTCGGGCAACGGCTTTTGGTTTTACTAAAAATTCTTTATTGATAAGAAAATTTAAGTCTGCAATTGAATCATGCTCGAAGGTATCAAAATATTTATCTTTATATTCTAAAGATTCTTGTAAATTAAAAGGGCTAACAATTTTAACTGAATTTATTTTATATTGCTTGTGGTTTTCAATAATTTTATCGTTTGCACTGATGTAGCGAACGGCTTTTTCTACAATTAAATCAACATTTGCACTGTTAGAATTTAATGAACTGTCGATATCATAATGAATATAATCTGCTGTAAAATAATAATATCCACTATCTCTCATGGTTTTAATTATATTTTTTCGTTCTAAATTTAACAAGTTCATATCTAAAATATCTTCAGATTTTACTAGTCTTGTACGTTCTTTATTAATAATTATTGGTCTAATACCTAAATCTTTAACTTTTAAATTAAAATTTTTAATTCTATATGGAGTTTTTGGATTAACATAATAATATACATTCGCTTTTTTACCATCAAAATAAATAGTATCGCTAATTTCTGCATTGTAATATCCTCTGTTTTTAAGATATGCTAAAAATTGTTTTTTTGTTTTACTAATATCTAAGCTATCTAAAATAACAGGTGGCTCTCCAATAATATCGCCAAGTTTATATAAAAGTAAAAACTTTGGAACTTTCTTTTGCTTTTCGGGGTGCGATATATTATAAACATAAAGATGAAAACGATAAAAAGAAAGCATCTTTCTATTTGGTCTTTGCTGAACATAATCCTCTATATCAGAAATATTTATATCGTTAGAATTAATCTTTATAGAATTTTTATTAAGCAAGTATTTATTGTTTGGTACAAATTTAGTTGCATTGCACGACACCAAAATCATTAAGATTAAAAGTAAAAAAATCTTAAAAAAGATATAATTATTATATTTAAGTCGTTTTAAAATCAATATTTTAATTAAAATTGCATATTATTAAGATTATCTAAAAAAAATGATAAGCAAAAATAAGATTAAACAAATTACTTCTTTGCAAAACAAAAAGTTTAGGCAAAAGTATAATAAATTTATTATTGAAGGGTACAAAACTGTACTCGATATTATAGATTCTAATTATCATGTTTCAGAAATATACACTAGCAATATTGAAAAATACAAATTATTAATAACTAAACCTAATATTAAGTTAATAGAAATTAGCGAAGAAGAAATGAAAAAAGTTTCATTTTTTAAAACAGCTTCTGACATTTTGGCTATTGTAGATTTTAAAGACAATACGGATTTTGCAGCTTACAATAAAGGAATTACGCTTTGTTTGGCAGATATTCAAGACCCTGGTAATTTGGGTACTATAATACGTTCGGCTAATTGGTTTGGTATAGAAAATATTGTTTGCTCAGAAAATACTGTAGATTTACACAACCCAAAAACTTTGCAAGCAACAATGGGTGCTTTTGCAAATATTAATATTATTTATACCGATTTAGAAGATTTTTTATTTAATACTGAGTTAAAAATATATGGTACTTTTTTAGATGGCGAGAATATCTACGAAAGTAATTTAGCAGAAAACTGCATTGTTATAATGGGTAACGAAGGAAAAGGAATTCCCGATAATATTGCAGAATTAGTAAACAATAAAATTACAATACCAAATTTTGCAGGAGATAAGTTGAAAGCAGAATCTTTAAATGTTTCAACATCAACAGCAATAATTTTATCGGAATTTAAACGAAGATAAATTGTTATCTTTGCAAACAATTTTATTTTTTTAATTAATAAACAATATAGATGTATTACCAAAGACAAAGCGGATTTAGCTCAATACCAACTGTAGTAAAAAATTTATTAATAATAAATGTTCTGTTTTTTGCTGCAACATATTTACTAGAACATAGAGGAATTAATTTAACAAATTATCTTGGTTTACATTATTTTAAATCAGATTTATTTCAGCCATACCAAATTGTAACACATATGTTTATGCATGGCGGATTAATGCACATTGCTTTTAATATGTATGCACTTTGGATGTTTGGTAAAATTATAGAACAAGTGTGGGGTCCAAAAAAGTTTTTAATTTATTATATGATAACTGGTTTGGGTGCTGCATTTTTGCATTTATTGGTTATGCATTTTCAAATAGTTCACGAGTTAAACACAATATCTGCCGATAAAGTTACTATGGTTTTATCTGAAGGGGCTAAAATTATTACAAGTAATCGTAATTTTACTGATTTAGAAATGGGTAATCTTAACATGTTGTATAATGGAGCAACTGTTGGTGCTTCGGGTGCTGTTTTTGGTTTGCTATTAGCTTTCGGAACGCTTTTCCCGAACGTAGAGCTTTATCTAATGTTTATTCCTATGCCAATAAAAGCAAAATATTTTGTTATAGGATATGGTGCAATTGAGCTTTTTAGTGGTGTAGCAAACAGAGCTGGAGATAATACAGCACATTTTGCCCATTTGGGAGGTATGCTTTTTGGATTTATTTTAATAAAGATGTGGAAGAAAAAAGGAGAGCTTTACTAAGAGAGATTGAGTATATAAAGTTCGAGTTCAAAGCCTGTGAGAAATTCAAACCGCAGAATACTAAGATATTTGAGGATTTGGATTTTGAGCAACA
>CAZRWZ010000227.1:0-1626 GCA_964603745.1 uncultured Bacteroidaceae bacterium
CCGCACTTCCGTTCGATATGAGCCACTTGGCGTGCATTGGGTTTATTTGTTGTTGGCGTGTCGTGTTTTTCATAATCAACCTCCCATTCCATTTCTGAAAATTATTGATAAACTTATATGATACAAAAAGAAAGACAAAATTATTGCTATCAAAAGTCCAATTAAAAATCGGACAATCTTTTTTCGTTTACTAAATTTCCAAACAATTGGAATTGTAATCAGAGGGGTTCCGAACATTAAGAACCATAATATTTGTCCAAGTGTATCCATTTTTATTCTTCTTTCTTTTTAAAATCTTCAAGAGGGAATGCCCATGGAACTCCTAAATCATCTTCCCAATCGTCATATAATCCCATTCCTACACTTGGTTTGATTATAATTTTATCTATGTCATCCGTATTTTTGGCAAGTCTATATTCATCATTGCCTTTTGTTGTCAAAAAATACAAGTCAAGTGTCGGTCCGATTTCATTTGAACCTGCTTCAACTTGCAAAATCGGATTTCCGTTTGTGTCTTTTGTGAACTGTCCTGTTAATTTTTTAGTATTTCTTTTTTTGTTTCCAAGTAAATCAATTTGAAATGGAATACCATTTTTGTCTAAAACAGTTACAGAATAAAAATCATGTTTAGTTGCCTGAATTATTAACTGTTTTTCATTCTTATCAGTCCATAATCTACACCATGACTTGGGAATAGATTTCCTGTTTTTAGTCAAATTAAATATGTCTGTAATAATGTTCATTATTTTATTTGCATGTACGCCAACACATTATTAATTACACATTACTAATTGTCAATTATATTTTAGTAAATTTTCTATACAGATAATTATTTTTTGAAGTAATGATTTGTATTATATATTGTCCTGTTTTTAATGACGAAACATCAATACTTTCATTTGTTTTATTGTAATTATTTTTTACTGCAACAAGATTACCAAAAATATCAAATATTTTATAACTAGATATTTGTTCGTTCAAAATAACAAATAAGTATTTAGATGTAGGGTTTGGATAAAATATATATTTATTTTTAGATATTTCATTAACAGATGTTGATATATCAAATTTTACAGTAAAATACACTTCATCTGTAGTATTATCTTTATCATAGAAAAAAATATTTACATAACTAATACCTACAAAACCATTATTTCTAAAATCGCCATGAAAACCAAGATATTCATCTCCTGAATTTAGAGCAACACTGTATGGTGAAACATTTACCCAAGGCGGAGAACAATGACTTCCCCAACAAATAGCAACCTCGCTACCAGAAACTAAATCAACCTCCTCTTTCTTACAACCAAGATTTTGATAATCAAGAGTACCAGAATTAATTACCTTAACACCTTCTATATCAATAACTGAACTAGCATTATTAACACCGGTATATTCTACTGTATCACCATTATTAATTAATTCGCCATGAAATTCTATTTTTAAATTTGTTTGCGAACTAAGATTATAACATAAAAACACCAAAATTATAAAATACAGATTTTTCATATCAAATTATATTAAATAAATATTTAGCTACGAAGTTATTATTATTTTTTGAGATAAAAAAATATTTTCTAAACTCAATTCATTTAGCTTTTCTTGAATTTACACTAATAAAAAAAA
>CAZRWZ010000227.1:1726-4257 GCA_964603745.1 uncultured Bacteroidaceae bacterium
ATAATACCAATAAATAGGTATTGTATAAAATACAAAATCCTTATTTCTTTGTTTCAATAAAAAAACTATTAAATAATTAAATTATGAAATCTTTATATCTCACCATTGCTTTTTTGATAATATCAATTAGTATTAAAGCCCAAGTTGCAGGAATTTCTGCATCAAAACTAAACTCTGTATGTGTTGATGTTGTTGATGATAAGAATGTAGAATTTGAACCTGGTTTTTATCATTCTTCTACAAATAAGTATTGGGATAACAATTCTAAATTAACAGAACAATTTGGTAATGATAGTATTAATCATATTTCTAGTATGTTTATACGTGTAACCTATGGTTTATTCGATAAAATTGAAATGGGCTTAGTAGTTCCTGTTGATATGTCGGCAATAGATTTTGGTATGAGATATGTAATTATGCAAAAAGAAAAGCTTGGTTTTGCTGCAATAGCCGGTGTTAATGCTCCATTAGGTAATGCAATTGTTTTAAAAGATAAACATACAATACTAAATACAGCACAAGTTGGTTTTGGGGGAGTTGTATCGTACAATCCGAGTAAAAATTTTTCTATTGATTTTAATACCGGATACGGAAAATATTTCGATCAAAACAATATTAATTATTTAACCTATTTAAGTGCTGATGCAGGTTATTTCTTGTTTTCGCATCAATTTCAAGTAGTAGCAGGCTTCGGTTATAAAAATTTTAAACATTTTAAAGATAAGGATAACCAATTCTTAATTACATTTTATCCGGGTATAACCATTGAAACAGGAAAAAGATACATACTTGTACTTACTAGCCCTGTTGATGTTTATGGTAAAAATATTATAAAAACCTTTAATCTTGGCTTTGCTTTAACAGTTATTTTAGATTAATTTTGTTAGAGTAGTTTATAGTTCAATCTCTTGACTTTATATACAAACACTATTTATAATCTTTATACAAAATATTAAATAAACGTCCTTGGTCTATAATCCCTTTGGTTTTTTTGTTTCGTAAAATCACTATACTTGTTGTATCTTTTTGTATTCTAACAAGTAAACTTTGGTATCCATACCACCAACCTGCATGATATAATATTTTTCCGGCTTCTTTACTGTTATACATTCGCCAGCCGTAGCCATAGTTTTTATAAGCCCACTTTCTTTTTCCCATTGGTTGAAAAGCAAGTTTTAATATTGTATCGTTAATTATTTTATTATTATACAATCCCTGATCCCATTTATACAAATCTTCAACAGTGGTGTATATTCCTTTGTCGCCTACTACCCCATTTAAAAAAATATCCTCGGCAGGTGTACGCCTATATTTATATCCAATTGCTATATCTGATGGCAATATTGTTTTTCCTTTTTTATATACAAATGTATTTTGCATGTCTAATGGATTAAACACATTTTTTTGTAAATAATCTTCAAAAGGCATTTGCGAAATTTTTTCTACAATAGAAGCTAATACCATATAACCGGTATTACTATAATTAAATCTTCGTCCGGGTCTGTAATAACGAGGCGGTTTGTGTTTTATTAAACACTCTATTGCTTCGTTATTGGTAACTGCACCTGTGTCTTTGTTATGAAAATTTCTATCGCACAAATAAATATAGTTTGGTAAACCAGATTTATGTGTTAATAACATATGAATTGTTATATCTTTATATGGGAAATTAGGTAAAAACTTTTGAATTGTATCTTGTAAATCTAGCGAATCTTTTTCGTAAAGCTGCAAAATTGATACCGCAGTAAATTGTTTTGATACCGAAGCTATTTGAAACCTATCATTTATCGAAAGTTTTTTTCTTTTTCTAATGTTTGAGTAGCCATAAGTATTTTCGAAAATAACAACTCCTTTTTGTGCTATTAAAACATTTCCATTAAAAATTCCAGCTCTGTTTAAGTGTGTGAAATATTTATTAAATGCTTTTGCTTTCTCTTTTGCATGTATTTTTTTTAAAAAACTTCTTAATGTATCTGGTATTGATACCGTATCATGAATATCTTCATCAACATAATCATTAGCTTTGTTAACATCAGAACATGAAATAGGAATATAAATAAAAACTAATAAAAATAATGTGTGCCTTAAATATCTCATAATTTTATTAAGTGGCAAAAGTAATAAAAATACTTAGTATTCTTTATCAATTTTAAATTGATATTTACAAAAAAAGTAAATAAATAAATTTAAAGCTATATTTTGTTGTATTTGCTTTCTCATCTTTTTAAAGGTTAAAAATGAGGTTCATCTATTTTTTACTAGCTATTGCACGATTACACCTAAAATTTGCACACTAACGTGGATATTTGGAAACTTTAACATGTTGGCTAGCTCGGTTCTATAGCCTCATTATTGGTAGAAATATTCAATTAGTATTAACAATTAGGCATAAAAAAAAGGACTTGTTTTAAGTCCTTTTTTTCTAATCATTTTTTTTTGATTACTCAGCAGGAGTTTCTGCTTCTTCAGTTCCCTCAGCTTCAGTAGCTTCGCCTTCTGTACCTTCAACTTCTGTACCTTCAACTTCTGTA
>CAZRWZ010000228.1:0-2156 GCA_964603745.1 uncultured Bacteroidaceae bacterium
AACAGTTTAACAATAGAACAATTTAGCAATAGAACAATTTAGCAATAGAACAATAGAACAGTTTAACAATTTATAATATCTTTGCAAAAAATAATATATAATGTCGAAAGAATACAAAAGAATAACAGTTACAGCGGCTTTGCCTTACGCAAACGGACCTGTGCATATTGGTCATTTAGCGGGGGTTTACATTCCTGCCGATATTTACACACGTTTTCAGCGATTACAAAACAGAGATGTATTATACATTTGTGGTTCTGACGAACACGGTGTGCCTATCACATTAAAAGCACAAAAAGAAGGCGTAACACCACAAGATATTGTTGACCGTTATCACGGAATAATTAAAAAATCTTTCGAGGAATTTGGAATTTCTTTCGATATTTATTCACGTACAAGCTCCGAAACTCATGCAAAAACTTCGTCGGAATTTTTTAAAACTTTGTATGATAAAGATGAATTTATAGAAAAAACATCGGAGCAATTTTACGATGCCGATGCTAAACAGTTTTTAGCAGATAGATATATTACAGGAACTTGTCCGCATTGCGGAAACGAAAATGCTTATGGCGACCAATGCGAAGCTTGTGGAACATCGCTAAATGCAAACGATTTAATAAATCCTAAATCGGCTGTTACAGGAAATGTACCGGAGAAAAAAGAAACAAAACATTGGTATTTGCCACTGGATAAATATCAACCGTTTTTAGAAAAATGGATTTTAGAAGAACACAAAGAGTGGAAACCTAATGTTTACGGACAATGTAAATCGTGGTTAGACCAAGACCTACAGCCACGTGCTGTAACACGTGACTTAAATTGGGGTGTACCTGTTCCTGCAAAAGGAGCTGAAGGAAAAGTACTTTATGTTTGGTTTGATGCTCCTATCGGATACATTTCGGCAACAAAAGATTTAACCCCCGATTGGGAAAAATATTGGAAAAGTGAGGATACAAAACTTGTGCATTTTATTGGTAAAGATAATATTGTGTTTCATTGTATAATTTTTCCTGCAATGTTAAAAGCCGAAGGTTCTTATATTTTACCTGATAATGTTCCTGCAAACGAGTTTTTAAATTTAGAAGGCGATAAAATTTCTACATCAAGAAATTGGGCTGTTTGGTTACACGAATATTTGCAAGATTTCCCTGAAAAACAAGATGTTTTGCGATATGTTTTAACTGCCAACGCACCAGAAAGTAAGGATAACGATTTTACTTGGAAAGATTTTCAAGAGCGTAATAACAACGAGCTTGTTGCTATACTTGGTAATTTTGTAAACCGTGTGCTTGTTCTCACAAACAAATATTATGGAGGAGAAGTTCCCGAACCTGAGCCACAAGAATTTCAAGAAATTGACAGAAAAGTTAAGTTAGAAGTATCAGAAATAAAAGAAAAAATTGAGAAAGCTGTAGAAACATATCATTTTCGTGAGGCATTGAAAGAGGCAATGAATATTGCACGTTTAGGAAATAAATATTTAGCCGAAACAGAACCTTGGAAACTGATTAAAACAAATCCCGAAAGAGTTAAAAATATTATGTATTTGTCTTTACAGATTACTGCAAGTTTATCGCAAATTTTTGAGCCATTTTTACCATTTACAGCTAAAAAAATGAGAGATATGCTTAATATTTCTGATGTAGATTGGGAAGAAGCTGGCTCTTGCAACATTTTAAAACAAGAACACAAAATAAACAAAGCAAGTCTGCTTTTTGCACGTATTGAAGACAGCGAAGTTGAAGCACAAGTAAATAAATTGCTTGCAACAAAAAAACAAAACGATATGGATAACGCAACAGTTACAGAGCAGAAACCAAGTATAGAATTTGATGATTTTACAAAACTTGATATAAGAGTAGGTACAATTATCGAAGCCGAGAAACTTGCAAAAACTAAAAAACTTTTAAAATTAGTTATTGATACAGGTATTGATAAAAGAACAGTTGTTTCGGGCATTGCAGAGTACTACAAACCAGAAGAAATTATTGGTAAACAAGTTAGTATTCTTGTAAATCTTAAACCAAGAGAATTACGTGGTATAGAAAGTCAAGGAATGGTTTTGATGGCAGAAAACAGCGATGGAACACTTGCTTTTGTTCAGCCGGATAAGGCTATAAATAATGGGGGAGAGGTTAAATAGTTGAAAGTTCATA
>CAZRWZ010000228.1:2256-4224 GCA_964603745.1 uncultured Bacteroidaceae bacterium
ATAAAGTTGAAAGTTTATAAAGTTGAGAGTTCATAGAGTTAAAGGTTTATAAGGTGTTAAATGAAAAAAATAGGTATTGTAATATTATTAATTCTATTGATTAAACTAAGTTTTGGTCAGGTGCAAGAATTGAAAAAATATCACAGCATACCCGAAGAGCAAATTGTGTTTAATCTATATTATAACTCGTGGACTAGTTTACCTGAAAACTTCGAGATGAGTAATAAATCTGCCGGAGTAGATTTGTATTTAATGAAAGATATTTTTGGTAGAAATTATCCTGTAAGTTTTGCCGGTGGAATAGGAATAAGCGTTCAGAACTATAAAAATAGTTCAATGCTTGTTTCAACATCAGATAGTTTATATTTTGAAAAAATACCTGATACAGTTGATTATCGAAAAAACAAATTTGCTACTGTTTATGTTGATATTCCTATCGAATTTCGTTTACGCACACGACCATTGGTAAAAAAACGAAATTTAAAAATTGCTTTCGGATTTAAAATAGGTTATAACATTCAACGCTACACAAAATACGATGGAGATAATTATCTTGGTATAACAAATTACAAAACAGTAAAATATAAAGTTTACGATATAAAAAATATCTTACCATATCGTTACGGAGTATTTACACGTTTAGGATATGGAAAATTCAGCCTTTCAGCATATTACTCCTTAACACCACTTTTTGAAACAGATAAAGCACAAGAAATAATACCATTTTCTTTAGGTTTATCAATAACATTATTTTAATTTAATGCTTTAAAACATATATTCTGTTTTTTTATTAGATTAACTTTGTTTCAATTTTAAAAAATAAAAATATGAAAAAGAATTACTATGTACTTATTGCAATAATAGTTGCAAGTATTACATTTCAAGGGTGTTATTCGTTGAAAAAGTCTGAAGATTATTACGGTATAAAAACAGAAGAAATTAAAAATGTTGTTTTTATTCTAGATATTTCGGGAAGTATGGAAAATATTGCTGAAAAAAATGTTAAAGGTGAACTTATTAACACTGCAACCAATTATGCTGCAGACAAAACCAGCAGTCTTGTTTCTAATACTATTGGCGGAGAAGCTGGTAGCATTGCAGGTAGTTTGTTAAATAAAAAAGTTAAAAAATCGGTAACAAAATTACAAAAAGCAAGAAAAAAACTGATTCCTGCAATAAAAGGTTTGCCAGAAACAACAATGTTTGAAATTATTGTATTTGAAAATGGAGTTAAAACATGGAGAAAAAAACTTGTACCAGCTACCAAAGCCAACAAGCTTGAAGCTCAGGCATATATTGAAGCTCTAAAAGCAGGTGGTGGAACAAATATTTATGATGCTGTTAATAAAGCTTTTGAGCTTGCAGGAGATGGAACTAAAGATTCTACTATTGCAGTAAACGTAGAAACAATATTCTTATTATCTGATGGTGCACCTAGTGCAGGTCCTGTAACCAACCCTGATGGCATTAGAAAAGACATTAAAACATGGAATAATTTACAAAGAATTAAAATACACTCAATAGGCTTAGGCGATGATTGCGACGAAGATTTTATGCGTGGTTTAGCCGAAGATAATGGAGGCGTTTATGTAGATAAATAAGCTTCTTTTAAAAAAATATTTAAAGTCGGAATATTTATTCCGACTTTTTTATTGGTTACAGAGAGAGTTAAAACTATGCACATTAGTCTTCTTTAAAAATTAAAGAAGACTTAATTGTACGGTTTCTCTCGCTTTTTTACGCCAACTACCCTCTGCCAACTGCCGACTGCCAACTGCCGACTGCCTTCTGCCAACTGCTGACTGCCAACTGCTGACTGCCCTCTGCCGACTGCCGACTGCCAACTGCTGACTGCCAACTGCCAACTGCCAACTGCCATCTCTCTCTAAGGTCTAATATCTAAAGTCTTGCAAATTTTCGATTTTATTAAAATTTAGCTCAAACAAACAATAATAATTGTGTTAGTAG